>JANWJL010000025.1 GCA_025451885.1 Candidatus Microgenomates bacterium | reverse complement strand
CGAAGGCAGGTCACTGGAAGGAGATTGACACTGAGACACGAAAGCTAGGGGAGCGAAGCAGATTAGAGACCTGCGTAGTCCTAGCCCTAAACGAATGTCTGCTAGCTGCATTTTTTCCCTTCGGGGACAGGGTGTGGCGTAGGTAACCCGTTAAGCAGACCGCCTGGGGAGTACGGCCGCAAGGCTAAAACTCAAAGGAATTGGCGGGGAGGCACACAACCAGTGGAACATGTGGTTCAATTTGATACAAACCAAAGAACCTCACCAAGGTTTGACATGCTAGCGTTCTATTTCCAAGAAACTGGAGAAAGTCCGCAAGGAGGCTAGCACAGGTACTGCATGGCTGTCGTCAGCTCGTTCCGTGAGGAGTGCCCTTAAGTGGGACAACGAGCGCAACCCCCATCTTGTGTTAAATATGTCACAAGAGACTGCCCTGATTTTATCGGGGAGGAAGGAGGGGCAGATGTCAAGTCAGCATGGTCCTTATACCTTGGGCCACACACATGTTACAATGAAGAGAACAACGAGCTTTGCTTATACGCAAGTATTGGCCAATCTCTTAAATCTATTCTCAGTGGGGATAGGGGTCTGAAACTCGACCCCTTGAACTCGGAATTGGTAGTAATCGCGGATCAGTCATGCCGCGGTGAATACGTTCTTGCCTCTTGCACACACCGCCCGTCAAGCCAACAAAGTTGGGGACATTCGAATCTCGTCTTTAGGGCGAGAGAGGATTTTTTCGGCGATGGGGGTTAAGTCGTAACAAGGTATCCGTTCTGGAAGGAGCGGATGGATCACCTCCTTTCTTATTTTTTTATTTTGGATGACAGTTTTTTAGGAAAAAAAACGAAAGTCTTTTTTCCTAACCCGAATTACACACTAAAAACTACTTTACGTACAGAAGACTAAACGTCACTATGCCTAGACCTATCACGGTTCCTACTATGGCCAACGTTTGGTATAGGATATAAACAGCGTGGTTGTCTAGTTTTTTGAAGCCCATGTCATCCGGTCTGTATGTCCTCACATTGAACTGATGCGAAAACCAATAGATCATTTCTCCCAAATGTCTTACCGCAATATAGATTCCTAAGGCAACCAACATAAACTTTAATGAAAATAATCCGATAAAAAGGATCGCAACAACGAGTGGCAATAAAACAATCAGGTCGCCTTTCACAAAAAAGCCGGGAATCTTAAAAATAGGGTGAAGTTCTGTAAAGAACCATTTGTTGTCTATATCTTTCAGACCCATGAAGAGCATTATACTATCAACCCAAACCAAAAATCTTTCCTATGAACGATAGCACTACCGCAATAAGTATTATTACAGCTGCCGTGCGCAAAAAAAGACGGGGAAAACCCTTCAATACATACTTTCCCATTAATTCCTTATCTTCAGCAAATCTGATAAGAAAGTAAAAAATAACCGGAAGCAACGCGCCGTTTAAATAATCTACATAGAGGGTCAGGGAGAAAAGCGAAACCGAAGGAATCAGCGCAATAATTAAGGCTATAAAGATTTGCGTACTAAAAAACGTGTAGAATAATCTACCCTTTTTAAAGTTCGTGTCAAGACTGCCTTCATATCCAAAAAGTTCTGAAAAGACATAGGCTGTTGCAAGAGGTACTATAGTCAGACCCAAAAGAGATGCTCCGAATAACCCGCTGGCAAAAAGCGCAGATGCCAATGGTCCTGCGAGCGGTCTTAGAGCAAGCGCTGCCTGCTGTCCGTTACTCACGGTAATATGGTTTGTAAATAAAGTACTAGCAACAGCAATGGTGATCATATACGAAAAAAAGCCTGTTACCAGTGCGCCGAAGTAAACCTCTGCCCTCTCGTATTTTAACTGCTCCATTGACAGCTTTTTATCATTTACATAGCTATTTACAAAAAACTGTCCCCAAGCAGTTATCGTGGTACCCAGTACCGCAATCAGCGTAAACCAGTAATTTAAACCAAAATTTTTAACATTCGGGATAAGCGTTTCTTTGACTAATGTACCCATATGGGGATTGGTTAATTTGGCGGCAAGAACATAAGAGAAATAGAAAAAAACAAGAATCAAAAAAACGCGCTGAATGCGCGCATAACTGAAATTAATCACAAATAGAATAAGAAGAAGACAGGTGGCGGTCAGTAAAATCGCCCAAGGCAGATCGAACAGTTGAAAGGATGCCTTTAAACCACTGATGTTCTGCAACACCACTCCCTGATTTACGATGAAATAAAGTAAAAAAATGAGAAGAGAAATCTTTATTCCATACTGTTCACGGATAAGATCTCCGAGTCCTTTTCGCGTGACCACAGCAATTCTCGCTCCGACATCCAAAGTTATACCTAGTAATAAAATCGTCGGGACTATGAAGAGCTGTGAAGCCATTCCAAATGTTGCGGCAGCCACGGTATAAGTCGCAACGCCACCGGCATCATTATCCGCTATCGCAGTAATCAATCCCGGCCCAAGAACTAAGAAAAAAATAAAAAGCCGGTGTTTCCATTTTTGAAAAAAACTTCGAAAGTTACTCATCACCTTTTAGATGTAAATCTACAATGTCGTCGTAAATCACAAGACCTAAGATATGTTTATCGCTATCTACTACCGGTAATGCGTATAGTTTATATTTCACTATTTTTCTGAGTGCGACAGTCATCGGAGTATTTAAATGGATCGTCACAAGCCTCTGGGTCATAAATTTGTATACCTGAGCATCTTGATGATGGAGAAGAAACTCGTGTAGATCAAAAACACCAACTAATTGCTGATCTCTATTGACGACATAAACATATGAAAGATTATAAAAATCATTGGTTTGCGTACGAATTTTTTCTTTTACTTCTTTTACGGTTTGATCGGGCTCTACGGTAAGAAACTCTGTTGTCAAAATTTTTCCGATAGGAGTGTCCGGCTGATGAAGCAGATACATGATTTTTTTATATGTCGCGTCATCAAGTAAGTCTAATATTTTTTCCCGTTTCTTCTTGGAAAGCCCTAGCAATACATCCACGGATTCTTCCGGATCCATAAGGGCGATAGTCTTTGCAGCCTGATCCGACTCAAACTGCTTAAAAAGAGCGGTTTGATAACTATGATTTAGATTACTTATAACCTCTGCAGCATTTTTCTTGTCCAATATCTTTAAAATTCCCTTAACATTGGCCACAGTGGTTTCTTCAAGGTAATCCGCCAAGTCTTCAGGTCTGATTTTCTCAAGCTTGGTCTGTTCTTTTTTAATCTTTACATGACCACGGCTTAGCTCAAGAGTCTGAATATCTGCCCATGACAAAAAACGAGACCGTATTGTGATCCCGACTTTCTTAAAAAGCTTGTTGATCTTGTCTTCCAAGCCGAACCATCGAAGAATCCCTATGAGTCCGATATCAACGCCAGCGATACTATAACCGGGCTTATCCTGAATAGCCACGTCGTTTACCCGCACGATCTTATCCCCCGAGATGTCGATGATTTGATTGTCCAAAAGATTTTTTGTCAAAAAAAGTTCGTTTTCCTTAAGTTTTGAAAGAACGTAACTTTTCTCAAGAACAACACCTCCGTTTATCTTTGCCACGTTGTCTATCGGCACTATTGTTTCCGGATCTGTTTCGGTTTTTATGACGATCTTTGTAACGGCAGGACTGTCCGAAGCTCTGAAAATTACATCCTTCAGTTTTCCTACAAATATACCGTCTTTTGTACGAACCTTGCTGTTTTGTAACTCTGAAAAGTAAAGCATGGAACTATTATAAACCCAAAAGGCTAAAAGAAAAAACCCAAAATTTGATATAATTTAGCTTAGTAGGGCGCGTAGTTTAATGGTAAAACACTTCTCTGATAAAGAAGAGAGCGATAGTTCGATTCTATCCGCGCCCACCAGCAAGGTCGCTTAGCTCAGTTGGTTAGAGCGCTCGGCTTACATCCGAAAGGTCGGGGGTTCGAATCCCTCAGCGACCACCATCCTCATGAATAAAAAACAGCTCCTTAGACATCTTCAAGAAGACGTTTTTTGTAGAATCGGAAGATCAAAAATTCATGGCATAGGTGTAATTGCAATAAAAAATATGCCTAAAGGGACGAATCCGTTTAGAAGAGCTACTGAATTTAAACTTGTTAAATTCAAAATGGACGAATTTAAAAAACTTATCCCAAGCGTAAAAAAAATGGTTTTGGATTTTTTTTCTCAAGAAAAAGGAAGTGTTTTGATCCCGGATATTGGAGTCAATGCCATCGACATATCTTTCTTTATGAATCATTCAACTAATCCAAATGTAGCATATGACAAGCGTGATGATTTCATAACCAAGAGGCGAATAAAAAAAGGAGAGGAGCTTACCGTAGATTATAAATCCTTCAGCGACTAACTTTTTACAAAAAGCATCGGTCTTGCATCAAAATACCGGTGTTTCCACCCGCAATCTTCCTGCATGACGTTTAGTACTTTAATTTTCTCGGAGAGTGCCTTTTCAAATTCCAGGTAGGTTACAAAGTTTCCGATCCCCGGTGTTTTTACAAAATCATTTGCTCCGGTTATCACATTCCAGACTCCTTTGTATTCAGTGATAAATTCAACCGCAACTAGTTTGGCATCAACCTCTACTATTAGCATCCGTGTTTTATAGCTTTCTGCATTTTTTACTATATATTTAAAACACTCTATCTCACGGGGGTCTTCAAACGTAGATTTTTCGGTCCAGGAAAGAGAAAAGCGCCGTATAGAAAGCTCGGCCAGTTTCGAAAGATATCTTAACTGTTCATTTTTGTCTTTTATCCAGAGTATCCGCGAATTTTCATCCAAAATTCTTTTGTAATCTCTTTGAAGGTTGTATCTATATTTCTTTTTGATCGTCATCAACAGTGAGTTCATATCGGTAAATCCTTTCAAGTTTTTTTCATACACCTCGTCGTCCTTATCAAAAAACTTCCAACTCTCTTTTTTAACACTGTTTTGCTGGATGCTGCGCGCATTAAGAGGAGTGGGAAGAAGTTTTAAAACTTTTTCTAAATCCTTTGACTTTTTTTTAAAAAAATCATTGTTTTCACACCATCCTCCCCCTATGCACTCATAGCATTTTTTTACGGTGCTGTACCAAAGTGGAATAAAAGAAATGACTTTGTCTTTTTGTTTAATAACACAAAAGTGGAGTTTATATTTAAAGGCCTGATTAAATGACCAGCGAAATTCCCAAAGATCAAATATGTTTTTTTTGGGGACATAAAGATTCCACAGTTTTTCAGCTGTTTTTATATCTGCAACAACCTCAAGTTTCATGTATTTACTTTAACATAGCTTATTTGTATGATTTGTCAATGATGGACGAAACAGTCAGAAAAATTATCGGAAATGGTAAAAAAATAAACAAAACTTTGCAACGGTATCAGACACCAACCTACCTTTTCGACAAATTTGCTTTAAAAGAATCAATAGAAGATTTTAGGACAGAATTTCTAAAACATATACCAAATTCCTTTGCATTTTATGCAATAAAATCAAATCACTATCAACCTCTTCTGAAAGTGGTCGCAAAAGAGAAACAGTTCGGGCTTGATGCTTCAAGTAAAAAAGAATTGATTTTAGCATTACAAACTTCCTCAAATAAAATTCTTTTCACAGGTCCCGCCAAAACTGAAGAAGAACTTAAGCTGGCTATTGAGAATGACAAAAGAGTGATAATTCAGATCGATAGTTTTCGCGAATTAAAACTATTAAATGCTTTGACGAAAAAAAATAAAAAGAAGGTAAGGGCTGGCGTAAGAATTCATACGAGATTTCATGGTACCTGGACTAAGTTTGGAATTGATATAAAGGATCTTGCTAGATTTTGGAAAGATGCTTCTTCCTATCCTTTTATAGATATTCAAGGCATTCAATCCCATACAAGTTTTAATACTGGAACAAAAAAATATCTTTCAATAGTAAAAGAAATTTCTTTGTATTTGAAGTCGCCAGGATTTCGACCGTTCATAAAATCGGTCAAATTTATTGATCTGGGCGGTGGCTTTCTTACCTATAAGGCCGAAGGAGATTATCTTAGAAAATCTATTAATGACATTCCTAAGAGTTTTAAATACGAAAAAGGTATTCCATTATCCGATTATGCGAAACCTATTGGAAAAGCTATCTCAAAATATTTAAGACCCTCTCTTCAGTGTGACATTTTTTTTGAGCCGGGAAGAATAATATCGCAAAAAAGCATGCACATACTTCTTGAGATTGCCGACATAAAGTCAAATAAAGTGGTAATACTTGATGGGGGAAACAATATCATCGGATGGGAAAAATACGAGGAGACTTATGTTCCATCTGTTAACATAACCCGACCTTCTGAACAAAAATTGAAAAACATAATACTTTATGGGAATCTTTGCACTCCTTCCGACATATGGGGCTATTTTTGTTTTTCAAAAAAAATGTCCGTAGGAGATCGGATCCTTTTGCCTTATCAGGGTGCATATACATATACATATCGCCAGGAGTTTATCAAGGGTCTGCCTAAGGCATACGACCTACACAAGAAACTCTTTTAAGGAATCCTTGTAAATCTTAAGGATGGTTTTTTTAAAACTGTCCGGAATATTTTTGGTTTCGTGAATTCCCAGATATTCTCTGAAGTAATTCTTTTTGTTTTTATTAAACTTCGGTAAAAGTTCTTTTTTAAATCTATCTAAAGTAAATCCCTTATGCCCATTTTGCATGGAGAGATAAAACGCTACCGCCATCTCGCCCTGTGATCCATAATAATGACTGTTTTTCTCTCGCTTAAAAAAAGTTTTGTAAAGATGCGCATGTTTTTTATCAAAAAGGTTTTCGGTAAATCCTACTCTTTTTGGATCAAGATTAAACGCAGTAAAGGCCGGATATAGATAGGCACATTTCGAACAATCCTGACACCATCTGTTATTTTTAGCGCTTTTTTTAATTGCAAAACACGAGATCTGATATCGTGCATATTCTGGGTATTCACCATGCAGTATCTTCGTCTCCGCAAGTTCATATAGAGGCTCGACGAAACTAGTCACCTGAAGACGTTTGCCATAGCAGTAACTCATAAGTAAAGCCAGTTGAGTAGTCCACTCTTTGAACTGGTCGTAAGCCGATCTGAATGTAAGCATATTTTCATCATCATAATAAACATCGTTGCATGACTGCTCGTTACCCAATGCAATATAGGATGCGCCGTAATAATGTATGAATGGCAAAGAGAGTAAAGAATAGTCCGTCACCCATAAGCCGGTCCCGAGCTCTGTATCCAGTCCCCAGTATCTTCCGTACCTCATTATCCCAGGACCATAATCCACAGAGTGAAGCTTCACATTAAATTTCTTAAGAAATGCGGTCATGATTTTTTTCTTATGTTTAAGTTCATACGTATGTACCGGTTCGTTGACGCTTACCAAAATCGGCTCCAGACCGACCTCCTTTGCCAGAAGGTATGAAAGCATGCTTTCTTTTCCAAAAGAAAACGGAATTATGATCCGCTTCGAAAGCTTGTTTTTAAAATCCACTCTTTTAGGTGTCTTTATATTTTCGTCTTCAAATGTAAAGCGTGTATTGTAGAACCTTTTTACATAATTCGTAGAAGATGCGCCGTCTGTATGGGCAGAACAGGCCATGTCATAGATGCCGTTTTTATAGAGAAATGTCTCAGAAAGTGGCCTGGCTGTTTTGTAATGAATCGCATTTTTATTGAGTATCTGAGGAATAAAAATTGTGGAACTGTGGGCTATATTATCCTTAAAGACTTCCTTTAAATCTTTGGGGAATGATTTCCAGATATTAAGCGGGTACTTAATGGGGAACCTTGCTTTGTTTAAAAAAACGTCGATACCATATGAAGTAATCTTTGCATCTACGGCAAGACTTTTAGGAACTTTCATCTAGATACTCTTGAATTGAAACGAGCGACTTGGAAGTCCGTAGGTTACCGATTGATTTTTATAACGATTGATTGCCACAGAAATAATTTCTTCAATAAAATCTCCGTAGTCCATTCCGACAAGCGATGCTGCTTTGTATAAAGTCTCGTTTTTATTTATCTGAGGATTTGGGTTAATCTCAAGTACATAAGGATTGTTACTTTCGTCTATTTTTATCTCAACTCTTCCATAATCAAAACATTCCAGGATATTGTATGCGTCAAGTGCGATCTCGGTAATCAATGACTCCAACCTCTTGCTGATATTTTTAGGCGGCTGCTGTATGTAATAGTGTTTGTTGGAATTATTATTATTCCACTTCGATGCATAATCAATTATGTTCCATTTGGTACGTCGACCGTTTCCATTAAATATAGTCCTCGCAAGAGGAAGAACCCGAAGATCTCTTTCCTCGTCATTTCCGAAAATTGATACATCATACTCGTCACCTGATATGTACTCTTCTATAAGAGCAGGACTTTTAAGTTGATTTATCGTTTTCTTCAACTGCACCTGCATTTCTTTTCTGTTTATGACGACTGAGTCCTGAGTAATTCCGATTGAAAAGTCTTTGTTTGCAGGTTTTACGATCAGAGGGTACTCAAGACTGTCGTCGATCTCATCATCCAACGTATATGCATAGTCCCAACGGGGTGTGGGGATATCGTGAAACTGAAGAATTTTTTTTGCTTTTATTTTATCCACTCCTGTGGCAAGTGCAAAAAGTGCAGAACCGGTGTAAGGAATCTGCAAGATATCAAGCATAGCAGCAACATGTGCTTCGAGCAACGAACTTTCCTCTCTTTTCTGAAAGACATTCAGTATTACGTCGACATCGCTGTTTTTTATCTGAGTAAATGTTTTTTCAAGATTGCCAAGAGTAAAGACAGTAATTTTTCCATAACCCCGCCTCTTGAGCTCCTGTTCGATCTCCTTCTCAAGCGAGAGGGCATGTCTTTTTTTTCCATTTCCGTTCAAGATAACAGGACTCTCAATGTTATCGCCCAAAATACCAATATGAAGATTTTTGAGATTTTTTTTGGAAGCTCTTCGAATATGGGCGATCTTTGCTGCCTTCAGCAATACGTCCTTGTTTAGTACCGCTGATGAAAAGCGACTGCGTCTTGACGTCTTACCCATAGAAGAGTCAGAATGAAACTTTACGATTTTATACTGAATCATGGCGAGGATGTCGGTAAGGTTATCTTGGGCATCAAGCATATTGTCTCCTGAAACCGTGAGCCATCCTAGATATTCATATCCTTCTGGCGGAACAAGTATGGGATCTCCGATCTGTTTGTGAATATGAATCTCTTCAAGGTGGCGTTTATTCTTGAGTTTTTTATGAAGGTCCAACTCAACAAGCATCCCGGAATAATCCGCGTGAAGATCCCAACCGATTATATACTTTCGTGGATGAATCAACTTTATCTGCTTTATATAGCTGCCCAAGGCTATTCTAACCGCGTACTCAATAAGATCGACGTTCCATGCAGCACGTATATATGAATACACATAATCTCCTCCCATTCTCAGATTAACCTCGATCGGATATGCTCCGTCTTTCGTGGTCTTTGCCTCAAAGTGTATGCAGCCATTTTGTATACCCAGTTTTTCAAGCACTTCTTCTGCCAAGGCCAGAAGCTCCTCCTGGTCTCTATTGGGCAGACTTGAGGGGATAGCCTGGCCGCTGTCGATAAAAAAGGATTCCTTGGTTTTATTAAAGTTATCCGATATGGTCGAAAACTTAATCTTCCCGTTTTGAAGAAGCAGATCAATGTCTACCTCATCACCATCAATATATTCTTCCACCAGCACTTCCAGCTCATCCCACTCGGCTGCATCAACATATGAAGAAATATTTTTCTTAATATACTCATATGACTCCAGAAGCTCCTGTTTATTTTCCAGCTTTATAACGAAAGCACTGCTTGAACCATAGATAGGCTTGATGACCATCGGGAAATCTACATATTCATCTATTGTCAGAAGGTCGTCTTTTTTTCGTATTAATTTATGTCTCGGGGCTCTTATTTTATTCAGCTCGCAAAATTCACGGAACAAAAATTTATTTCGTGCGCGCTTTGCGACATTGTAGGGGATGCCAACCAGATTAAATCTCTCACTTAGGCGCGCGGTAAGAAGTACGCTTTCTTCCCAGAAAGTAATGACGCCGTCAATTTTCCTTTCAGGATTTTGGGTAAGAAAACTTTTCACCGCCTCTACGGATTCTTTGTAATTGGTAGTCTCAGCAAGAATCCAGTCATCGACGTATGGCTGGGCCCAGTCCTTTTTTTTATGAAGCACGACTACCTTAAGTCCCAGCTTTTTAAGTTTTTGAAAGATAAATTTCTTTTTTATTGATCCGGTATGAACGACCAGAAGAGTTTTACCGTAGAGATCGTTATGTCTTGAGTTTTTTTTATTTTTAAACTGTTTTTTGATTCTGGAAATTATTTCCTTCTTCTTTATTCTCATCGTGAAATTTTTTAGCAACGCGAGCTCTTTTTTTATACTTTTTTACTCTCAATTGCAAGGGCATTTTAATATAAAACTGCCTTGAATTATATATACAGGTTCTATGTATAATAAAATAAGATGTCTTCAGCTCAAAGAGTGAAAAAAACTATTCAGAATTTTTTTGAAGGAACGATTAATATCTTTCTTTTTTTTCCCTATTTTTTTTCTATTCCTGTTCTGTTTAAGACGCTTTTTAGTCCGTGGAAAAATTTGGTCGAGAAAAAAACTGCCCCCGGTTTTTCTTTTCAGGATTGGTTCAACAAGCTGACCTTTAATTTAGTATCACGCTTTATCGGTTTTTTTATGCGTATATCAATACTTATCTTTTTTTTGCTCGTCGAGGTTTCGTACATTATTCTTCTTCCGTTTATCATACTCATCTTCTTCGCGCTCATTCCTTTTGTCTTTATTGCGACTAAATTTGTAAAGACCGAAGATGAATTAAAGGAAATCAACCGGAAACATTTTGTCGAAAGACACAGCCTCTCAGAAGCAACAACTGCGGCGACAAGCGCGTGGTTTGACGAATACTATGAAAAAACTCTTCATTACAGTAAATGGTGGAAGCTTGAAAATCTTTTTTCAATACCTCCTTTAGGACGAGACTGGGCTTACGGATATACTCCTGTACTTGACCAGTATACCGATGATCTTACGGACTATTCACATCAATCACGCACCCAAAGCGTGGTTGACAGAGAACATGAAATAGAACAGATCGAACAAACATTGATAAAAGACATCGAAAGTAATATTGTCTTAGTCGGCGAAGAAGGAGTAGGCAAACGGGCAATCCTTGAGGCTCTTTCCAAGCGCATATACGAAGGGAGCAGTAATAATCTTTTGGCATACAAACGCATATTGAAATTAAACACCGAAAAAATCCTCAGTGAATACGACGAACAGAAAAAAAGAGAGCTTTTTCTTGAGGTTTTATTCAAGGAAGCAGAAGAAGCATCTAATATTATCCTCTTGATTGAAAATCTTGATAGATTCGTGGCGACAACTAAGGAAAGAGTCGATGTCTCGGTCCCGATAGAAAAATTTTCAAAATCATCAAGACTTCATATCGTTGGAACAACGACTCCTTTCTTATATCAAAAGTTTGTGTTTTCCAATGAAAAGATCAGTAGGATTTTCACAAAGATCGAGGTAAAAGAAATTTCAAGAGCCGACACTACAAAAGTATTACTAAGTCTTATTCCTGAGATAGAGGTAAGGAAAAAAGTGACTGTTCCGTACGAAACCGTACTAAACGTTGTCCAGCAAAGTGATTATTATATGACGCAGCTGCCCTATCCCGAAAAGGCGATAGGACTTTTGGACAGTTCCTGCATCTTTGCAATACAACATTCGGGTCAATCACGGTCTAATGTCGTCGTAACTCCGGATTTTGTTGATCAGGCGGTCTCTGACAAAACTCATGTTCCGACTAAACTGGACGACACGCTGAAAAAAAGATTGCTTGGCATAAATGTCGATCTTTCAAAGATGGTCCTGCATCAACCATCGGCCATAGAAGCTATTGAGAAAACACTGCAAAGTTCGTTTGTATTGCTTGGAAAAAGAAGTAAGCCTCTGGCATCGTTTTTATTTTTGGGACCGACCGGTGTCGGAAAAACCGAGACCGCAAAAGCACTTGCAAATCTTTTTTTTGGCGACGAGAAACACTTAATCAGATTTGACATGTCGTCTTACCAACAGAAAGAAGACATCCCTCAACTCATAGGATCGATGGAAAAAGGCATTCCCGGACAGATGACCGAGAAGGTACGGGAACTCCCATATGGCGTACTATTGCTTGACGAGATTGAAAAAGCTCATAAAGATCTTTTGAATATTTTTCTAACAGTACTGGATGAAGGATACTTTGCAGACGGGGCAGGAAAAAAAGTTGATTGCAGACATCTCATAGTCATTGCAACCTCAAACGCCGCCTCCAACGACCTCTTCAATAAAAAAGTCGCACAAACACAGCTTATGGATTTTCTTGTTCAAGGACGCTTCTTTAGCCCTGAATTTTTAAACCGCTTTGACGGTGTCATAGCATATGAAATTCTTGACCAGACCGCACTATTTGACCTTGGGAAAAAGATTATCGCGGAAAATGCGAAACAGTTGTTTCAACTTCACAAAGTGCAGGTCTATGTACAGGATCAAACGCTCAAAAATCTCATCGCAAAGGCATACAAGCCTGAGTTTGGAGCGCGGAATCTAAAGCGGGAGATCAGCTCGGAACTTGAGTCGCAGGTGGCAAAGCTCATTCTAGAAGGAAAAGTAAAGGAAGGTAGCGTTGTCACAATCTGAACATCCTGTTAAATTTGACAAGTAAAGAGCGGTGCGCTTATAATAAAGTCGTTATGATACTATCACAGCTCCATGGATAAGAAGCTCGTCGTATTAATGAGTCTTTTTTTTGTCGCATTTCTTTTCTTTACCTCGATTATTGTATTTAAAAATCCCCTGAGTACCATAACCCGTGCAGAAAAAGCCACCCAAGCATCGGGGTCAAATTCACTAATTTTCGCATGGCCTCTTAATACAAAAGGAGACAATCAAAGCGAGGTAAAGATCGATGTGTTTGTAAGAAGTGAGTCCAACGGTCCTCTTGAAAACAAAGCCGTGGCTCTAAGCTCTACCTTAGGTACGGTGAAGACTCTAAGTGGATCTTCTAACAAGGAAGGACGCGCATCATTTGTGCTATCATCCGGAACAAAAGGTGTAGCTGAAATCTCGGCAACTATAGAAAACACAATTCCTCTTTCTCAAAAACTTTCAATAAAATTCGAATAACATGAAAATCACAAAAGCCGTCATTCCGGCAGCCGGCTTCGGGACCAGATTTCTTCCACAGACGAAGGCGATGCCTAAAGAAATGTTGCCCATCGTCGACAAGCCGGTAATCCAATATGTAGTTGAGGAAATCGTTAATTCAGGAGTTAATGACATCATCATCGTAACAGGAGCAAATAAAAGGGCGATCGAAGACCATTTCGATACACCAAATGAGGATCTTATTAAAAATCTTACCCAGGGTAATAAAGAGGACCTTCTAAAAGAGACCAAGAAAATCTCCGAGATGGCTAACTTTGTGTATGTCCGGCAGAAAGGCCCGTATGGAAACGGAACTCCTGTATTATCTGCTGAAACCGTGGTCGAAAACGAGCCGTTTGCAGTACTATGGGGCGATGAATTCGTCTACGCTGATCCGCCAAGGCTTAGTCAGATGATTAAGGTCTATGAAAAATACGGAGGCGTCGTCATATCCGGACTTAAGATTGAAAGAAAGGAAGATCTGTCCAGATACGGAATCGGAGATCTTGAGCCTTTTGAAGGAAAGGTCTCAAAGATTAAGCGGATTGTCGAGAAACCGAATCCTGATCAGGCTCCCTCAAATATCATGACCGGAGGAGCATATATCTTTCCCCCTGAGATATTTCAGGCGTTGAAATCCATAGAACCTGGTAAAGGTGGGGAGCTATGGCTTGTCGATGCGATAACCCTTCTTCAAAAACAAGGAGTTCCGGTATACTGTGTTGAGATAGAGAACGGAAAATATTACGACACGGGCAATAAACTTGCTTACATGGAGACCGTTGTTGAGATGGCCCTCAGACATCCCAACATCAACGGAGAATTCAAAGAATTTCTCAAAAAACTCTCCGTATAAGAACCCGGACTCTTGCGATTTTAGCCTTAAGCTGATATACTCTTTTAATGAACACTGCAGCAGCAGGCCATTCTGAAGTACAAAAATTATTTGAGGCCGGACTTCATCTCGGACATAAGAAAAATCGGATTCATCCTAAGGCGCGGAAATTCGTTTACCGGATCGAGCAGGGAGTTTCGATCATTGATCTTACAATAACCGCGGAACAGCTTAAAAAAGCGGAAGAATTTTTAAGATCCCTTAAGGCAGAGGAAAAAACACTGCTTGTCGTTGCTACAAAAAAAGTGGCAACAGATACCGTACGAAACCTTGCAAAAGAGCACGACATTGCATCGGTCACCAATAAATGGCTCCCTGGACTTCTTACAAACTTCGAAACCATTATTAAAAATGTAAAAAAACTTGAGGACTTAAAAGAGCAAAAAAACGATGATTCGTGGGAAAAGCTAACCAAGCATGAAAAAAGCCAGATCGTCAAACATATCGCCCGACTTGAAAGATTCTATGGGGGGCTGACCAAACTGACAAGAAAACCTGACGTCGTACTTGTCATTGATGTAAAAAAAGAGACGAATGCTGTCGTAGAAGCTCGTAAAAGTGGGATTCCTGTCGTAGGAGTTGCGGATACAAATGCAGACCCTGATGAGGTAGACTTTCCGATTGTTGCAAATGACGATTCTCCAAAAGCAGTCGAGTTTCTCATCCAAAGATTAATTACTGCTTATGTCAAAGGTTGACCTTGCTAAGCTTAAAGAACTACGAGAAAAAACAGGGGTTTCATTTTCATTATGCAAGAAAGCTCTGGAAGAAAGTGATAATGATCTTGATAAAGCTGTGAAAAAACTTCAAAAATGGGGTGCAGACAAAATAAAAGATAAGGCAGGAAGGACAACTTCGGAAGGAAGCATCTTCTCTTATTTGCATCACAATAAAAAAATTGCGGCAATGGTCGAGGTCCTATGTGAAACCGATTTTGTTTCGGGCAATGAAGAGTTTCAGGCATTCGGACAGGAGATTGCCATGCAGATCGCATCGACAAATCCTTCGGACGAAAAAGAGCTTTTTGAGCAGGAATATATACGCGATGGATCAAAAAAAATCAAAGATCTTTTAAATGAACTCGTACTGAAAATTGGAGAAAATATAAAGATAGGTCGATTTACCAGATGGGAACTGGGTAACAAATAAAACAAATGGATTCCATTCTAACTTCTTTTAAACAGCAATCCGAAAGAGTCGTTCAGCAATTAAAAGAAGATCTTAAAACAATCCGTACAGGAAGAGCAAGTCCGGCGCTTATTGAGAATCTCGCAGTAAAAACATACGGAGGTCAAAGCGTACTAAAGCTTATGGAACTTGCTACGATCACGACAGACGGACCAACTGTATTGGTGATTTCTCCTTTTGACCCATCGACTGTCGAAGATATAGAACGGGCAATTATGTCATCGGCCCTAGGTCTGACTCCTCAATCTCAAGGAACTACGCTTTTAGTGCGAATCCCTCCGTTAACACAGGAACAACGCGAAAAAATACTTAAGGTAGTAAATCAAAAAATCGAGGAGAAGAAAGTACAGATCAGAAATCACCGTGATGATTCCCGGAAAAAAATCAAACACGCTCTTGAGAAAAAAGAGATTACCGAGGACGGAAAATTCCGTCTTGAAAAAGAGGTTGATACTCAAACTCAGGCTCATATGACTACGATTCAGGAGATTAAACAAAAAAAAGAGGAGGAAATAAGCGCGATCTAAATTATGGGAGTTTTACTATTCATTGTCATTCTGGCTGTTTTGGTGCTCGTACATGAGCTTGGACATTTTATAGCAGCAAAAAAAAGCGGGGTCAAGGTAGAGGAGTTTGGATTTGGTTTTCCACCACGGCTCTTCGGCGTTAAAAAAGGAGAGACTCTTTACAGTATTAATCTCATACCTCTTGGAGGCTTTGTAAAACTGTACGGTGAGGAGTATCACGAGGATAAAAAAACAGATGTTTCTTTAAAAAACCGGGCATTTATCTACAAAAAACCTTGGCAGAAGGTAGTAATAATAGTAGCTGGTATCGCAGGAAACTTTCTTTTGGGTTGGTTTATCATATCCTTTTTATTTACTCAAGGAGTTCCGACTCCGGAAAATAAGGTATTTGTCCAACAGGTACAAAAAAACTCACCTGCTCAAGAGGCAGGACTACAGACAAAAGACCAGATCATAAGGATTGCGGTCGAGCAGAAGGATTATGAGATAAAAACTTCTGAGGAGTTAATTACGGTCAGCAAACAAAATGCCGGCAAAACAATCGACCTTACTGTTTTGAGGGGAAAAACGCAAAGAAACCTTAAACTAACACCGAGAAAAAATCCTCCAGCCGGACAAGGACCTTTGGGTGTAGTGATCACCACTCCGTTTGTTATCAAAAAGTATTCATGGTTGGAAGCACCTGTATATGGACTTGGCTTTGCGTTTGAGACAACCGTTAAGATCGTGCAGGGCTTAAGCAAGGTTTTTGTTCAGTTTGCCACTTTTCAAAAACCTGATGCCGATGTAAGAGGACCAATCGGAATTGCCCAGATCACCGGAGAAACAATTAAATTTGGGAATAACGCCATCCTTGAGCTGACCGCCCTTCTATCCCTAAATCTGGCTGTAATAAACATTCTTCCTTTTCCTGCACTTGACGGT
>JANWJL010000024.1 GCA_025451885.1 Candidatus Microgenomates bacterium | reverse complement strand
CGACTTTAATCATTTTACCCTCGTAAACTGGATCTCTGACCGTAGCCGGGTGCTCGTCCTTCTTTTTTCTGTTATTGCACTGATCTTTCATGATCTCTGGAGGAAAAAGAAGCGGTTGTTTCCGTACGGTTTAATTGCAGTCTGTTTCTATATGTTTGGGCTATTAAGCAGCGAGGTCGGAATATGCATCCTTTTTTATCTCATAGCGTACGAGTTATTTATGACAAATGGATCAAAAAAGGACCGCTTGATAAGTCTTTTTCCTTATGTGGCCATTCTACTTCTATGGAGAGTCGTCTCAAACTTCATGGGTTATAAGATAGCGCATTCAGGCTTTTACACCGATCCTACTATAATCCCTCTGGAGTTTCTCAAGGAGGTGGTAGTACGAACTCCAATACTTTTCCTGGAACAGTGGTTTAACGTTAGCATGTTTCTACCTGTTAAATATTGGGCATGGGTCGAACCTTCGTTACTTTCTGTTTTGTCTCCGGCAGCTATTATCTGGTACATAATTGTGTCGGTCTTGAGTGTAATTATCGTAATCTGGACACTGATTCCGCTATTGAAGAAGAGTGCGGTTGCAAGGTTCTTTTTCTTAGGAATGTGCTTGTCTTTTCCTTTTGCTTCCGCTACAAGCATCGTTTCAGGAAGATTGCTTATCTTCACCGGTCTGGGAGCTTTTGGATTACTGGGTTTACTAATTGATAAGCTCAGTGTAAAACGTGGGATAACCTTATACCTTCTCTTGCTGTTGATTTTAATCCACGGAGTTTTATCGCCCTTAGCATTTACTGTTTACGGAATGATAAAAAATCCTTCTCAAGTAGATCTGGAGAATTCAACAAACTTTCCATTTAAGACCTCCGTCGATAAGTCCTCCGTTGTATTGACAGCGCCAAGTATTTATCAATTTTACGGGCGTGTTGTTGAAGAAAGGTATGATAGAAAACCGCTTCCAGCTTGGCTAACGGTCCTTTCCGCACCACTTACTCCTGTAAAAATTACCAGAACTGCAGAAAATAGCATTGTGATGTCGTTTATAAACGGGTCTTTGCCTCATAAAAAACTCCGGCCGGTTCTTCATAAAAGTTACGAATATGATAAACTCGATCGTACTTTTTATAGAGATCTGTCTCATATTTCTAACACAGAAGTCAATCTGCCTCATATCACTCTCAAGCCTATACTTACTAAGGATCTGTCTCGGATATCAACACTCCAGGTCGTATTTAACGATGAAGCAGAATCCAGGTTAGACTGGTATATTTGGAACTGGAAAACCAAATTGTTCAATCGTTTCGGTTTACCAAAGATGGGCAAATCAATTATTCTAGAGGGACCTTTCGATAGATAATTTTCTCTATTTTGAAGGTTTCTGATTTCTAGTATATCTGTGATATATTGAATCCATGATTAATAAAATAGTCATCTTATTCTCTCTTTTATTGTTACTTGGAAATCCCGTGCAGGCTGCGCCACAATACTCCCCAAAAGGTGTCACTCATTATGAAAAAGGCAAATCACATGACGGTTTCACCCTATTTGCGCCTATGGGTGGAGTAATTCCTGCACAAAGAAGTCGATTTTATCTCATCGATTTAAGAGGAAATATAGTGCATGAATGGAACGTGAAGTATGGGCCATTGAACTACGGGTATCTTCTCAAAAACGGCAATCTGCTTTACGAGGGAATTATCCCCAAAGAACCGCTCAATCCTAGATCTCATGGAAGTTCCGTCATTCAGGAGGTTGATTGGAATAGCAATGTGGTCTGGGAGTATGAAAATAACTATCTGAATCATGATTTTGAACTATTGCCCAATGGGGATCTTCTTTTCATAGTCTGGGAGAAGATGACCCCGGAAAATCAAGAAAGATTATATAAGACAATGCCAATCCGAGATGAAAATATTACTGTGTGGAGCAATGCAATTTTGCAAATCAACAGAAAGACAAAAAAAATAGTGTGGGAATGGCATGCTCAACAAGGTTTAGATATAGAGAAATATTCAGTCAAGTCTCTCGTGAAAAACGGGGTACAGGGAGTTGGAATCATACCTGAATGGACGCATCTTAATTCGGTTAAATTTCTTCCCGAGGGCAACCCTTTCAACAAGAAAAAATCATTATTAATAAGCTTGAGCAATATTGATTCGGTCATGATTCTCGATTATGACACCAAGAAAATTATCTGGGAATGGGGTCCTGGAGAAATCAGCAAACAACATGACGCTACTATGCTTTCATCAGGCAATATTCTTCTTTACGATAACGGTGTATACAGGCGGGATGAAGTACCCTATTCTCGTATCATAGAGCTCGATCCAAAAACAAAAAAAATCGTATGGGAATACACAGGGAAAGGATTTTATGGCAGTGAATTTTATTCGAGTCTTTTGGGAGGCACGCAGGCCTTAAAAAACGGGAATGTACTTGTGAGCGAGGGGTTAACCGGACGGATTTTTGAGATTAAAAGAGGTCAGAAATCAAATAATACTCACCCTTGGGCTAGAACAGAATCTAAATATGAAAACCGTATCGTATGGGAATATGTAAATCCCTATATCGGTCCTACTTCGATGATGGAGAACGCCGTATATCGTGCTTATAGATATGGTCCTGACGATGTTGACTGGCCTGTCAGAATGCCGAATCCTGATCCGGGTCTAGCTGAAAACTTTTTTTATGCGGTTAGAAATTTCATGCAAAAAGGCACCAGAAGTTCTGATTAAATTATTCGGTAGAATCTAAGATGACAATGAGGTCTTTTTTTTCAGCTTTTGCTCTCTTCCTTCTTTCCACAACGGTCCTCATGATGGAGGTAATCTCTTCAAGATATGCGAAAATCGCCTTCATACACGACTTTCAATTTATTATTCTCTCTTTCGCAATCTGGGGCTTAGGATTAGGAGGGATCGTAGGCTTTTTTGTAATCAGATCCTTTAGTACTAAGCGTGACGCTCTGATTCCAGCACTTGCGCTAGGTTATGCAATCTCTTCATTGTTGCCGTTTGTGGTCCTGTCGCAACTGCCGATCGGCAGCTTATTTTTTGCACGTGTTCTTTTTTTTAGTTCAAATCTGCTCTTTTATTTATTTGCCGGCACTATCCTTTCACTGTTATTTGCCGAGTCCTCAGAAAAGATTCCAGGGCTCTATGGAATATCACTTATAGGAAGTGCTTTTGGGGCTGTTATAACAGCCCTTTCGCTGGATACATTTGGAAATTCATACACCGTATATGCCATCTTTCTTCTTTCTTCCCTGGCGGCAGTATGCTTTGCGGTATCGCGAAAAACAAAGATTCTTACTGCTGTTGCAGTTATTCTTTTGGTATTTGGTTTAACAGCAATGGTCCGTTTTCCGCAGATCTTTTATGCAAACTGCGGCCGTTTCGAAAGTAATGAAGTAGTACGGACCTGGTACAATCCTGTGAATCAAAAACCAATTCATACTTCCAACTCATTCTCTCAACTTGATATTCTTCCCCGCACCCCACTTCCGGGAATTCAGGGAGATCTTGGAAGATTTCATATCGACTGTACCGGCGTTACGTTCCTTGCTTACTCAGGACATGAAAAACAGTACGCAGGCCTTACAGACGACGTAATTGCATTTCCTCTTTTGTTTGCAAAGCCTTCGCGCATCGCAATTATAGGAAGCGGTGCGGGTGTAGATGTCGTCAGATCGACACTTATGGGCTCCGCGAATATCGACGCATATGAAATCAATCCGTTAACCATAGACTGGGTCAGACGCTTAGATCCAAAAAATATTTATACCGACCTTCGCGTTCATCTTACCGTCGGTGAAGGAAGAGGAAATCTAAGCAAGAGCAAGAATTCATATGACATGGTCTATATCCCCGGTACAAAGCGCTTCGGCGACATCGGAGTAGCTCCATATGCCTTTGTTTCGAACTATCTGTATACCGAAGAAGCTGTCGGAACCTACATGAATAAACTAAAACCTGAAGGAATACTTGCTATTGCCGACCCTGCACTGTTTGTTGAGCGGTATGCGCAGGCGGTATTGCTGTATTTTAAATCCCACAATATCAATGTCCGGGATCATGTGGTCTTTGTTACCGGCGATGATCAGCTTGTCCAAAACAGAACGGTTATTTTGGTTAAAAAAAATAGCTTTTCACCCGAAGAAATAAAAAGGTTGCAGACTCTTGCCCGTCAAAAAGATTTCACCTTCTCGCAGTTAGATGCCGGAGCAGCAGTATCCGATTCCATCACCGATGACCGCCCGTTTTTCTGGAACTTTTCAGGAATCTCAAAGACAAAACTCATCAGGGAATCTATTGATTCAGAGCTTCAGAAAAAGCAATATGAAAAATTCTTTACGCTCGACCAGCTCTGGTATTTCATGGCGCTTCTTCTTTTAATTCTGGCTGCTACTATAGTCCTCCCCTTTTTCTTTATCAGGAGAAAAAAGATAAAGATCTCCAAGCTGGCTCCCTTTTTAGTCTTTTTTTCTTCTATAGGAATCGGTTATCTTATGATTCAGCTCTTTGCAGTTGAGAAGATTACTTTTTTTCTGGGAAGTCCTGTCTATGCACTATCCATATCGCTTGCCTCCTTTCTTTTATGGGGAGGCCTCGGAAGTATCGTGGCTCAAAAGGTTTCCTTAAGTAAAACAACCGGCGTACTTAAAATAATCTTAAGCTGCTTTATATTGCTCTGTCTTGCTTTTATCTGGTTCATATATCAAGCGCTTCCCACACTCAATGGGTTAGAAATTTCAGTAAAGATCGCTGTTGCGGTTGGATTGCTTGCAATTCCAGCGGGGGTTTCCGGCATCATATTCCCGCTCGGGCTGCGGGAGGTCTCTAGAATAAACCAGATTGTTGTACCGTGGATGTGGGGTGTAGATGGCGTAGCATCGGTAGTCGGCAGCGTTATGTTTGTACTTGTGGCCTTTGCACTTGGCTTCTTCTATTCGGCTCTTGTTGCTATTGTGTTTTATACGCTGGCATTATTTTCACTGCTTATGTATTTAAAATCCGGTAGGAATTAGAGCTTATTTTGCTTGATCCACCGGGATAAAAGCGATTGTAACTCTTTCAATTTGTCAGGATTTTTTTTCGCAAGATTTGTACTCTCTTTCGGGTCGTTCTTAATATCGTAAAGCTCGGTTCTGTCTGTTCCGGGAATATCATGTTTAAGCACCTCTATAATCAGTTTCCAGTCTTTACTTCTGACCGAGGCGATCCTTGATCTGTCCATCCCCGGCAAGGTGATCTGAAGTGAACCTGTGAAATTGGAGCCGGCATATACGTATTGATTCACTTCCCTGTTTTTTACAATTAACGCTGCCAGATTTTTCCCCTGCATAGCAAGTGTCTGTAAGGGCTCTCTGATGCCAAGCATATCCAGTAAGGTAGGAGCTAAATCAATGTGCTGCACAAGCCCGTCGATATGTCTTGGGCTTTTGATCGCGGGGTTTCTGATGATCAGCGGAATATGCAGTACATCGTCATAATAGGTGCCTCTAAGCGGTCCTCCTCTCATAAACCGTCCGTACTTGCCCATTACATCTCCGTGCTCCGAAGTAAAGATAACGATCGTATTTTTCGAAAGACCTAGCTTATCAACCTCATCAAGAAGGGTACCAATCTTTTGATCCGCTTTTGTAATACTTTCGTCGTATATCGCATTGAGATGAAAAATATCCCTGTACCCAAGATAGACCATATTGATCAGTGAACCCCAGGGATTCTTGCTTGTGATCTCTATCGGCGTGAAAACAGGATACTTTAAGGTTCCGTCTTTGGTTTCAGGCTCGGTACGGTCAAAAGTTAGAAGGCAGTTTGAGTAGTCTATATCGCTGGAATAGTCTTTGTCATACATCTTCCCTCCGTTGTTGCTGAAGGGGCAGTGTGCATCAAATCCCTGTACATGCATGAAGAATTTATGATCCTTGTTCTTCTTAAGCCAGCTAATTGCCTTGGGCACTGTACAGGCAAATTGACCATAAGAATTTGGCTTACGCAAAGATTGCGCTGCGCTGATAAAACGTTGAGTTTCCTTAGGACAAAGTTCCAGATGATCCAGTCGTGAGGTGAGTCCGTAGGTTTTTTCATAATCAAACCCACCCATAAATCCTGCTGTCAGGTATCCGTTCTTTTTGAGAAGATCGATGATGGTCGGAGTCTTCGGATCAAGTTTTGTACCGTCGTAGCGGCCCATGATCCGGTGAACCGAGGGGTAAAGACTGGTATAAATACTTATCCCTTCAGGAAGTGTCCAGCTTGTCTGGGCGAATGCATTTTCAAAGATGAGTGATTTTTTTGCAAGCATATCAATATTCGGCGTCGTCGGGCGTTTGTATCCGTTTTGAGAGAGGTGGTCATAGCGTAGATTTGTCATCGTTATGAGGATTACATTGCAGTCTTCACAAACAGGCAGGGAGGTAGTTACACGATCATACGCAGTGATGCCTATTATGACAACGGCGATGAGGCATCCTAACAAAATCCACTTTTTCATCTACATGAAAACGAATTAACTATATCCTGCAGGTAGCTTTCTTTTGAGAAAGTGCTGATCTCAAATACTCCCTTGTGGCCGCAGTTAAAGATAGCGTAGACGGATCGGTATGTAATCAGATCCTTAGCGCAGATTCCATAATTCAGCCTCTCTCCTGCAAAGAGCTTGAAGGCTTTTCCGGAGCGGATGGGTAGTTCTTTTGGCTTAAATTCATCCGGACATACGACCTTATTTGAAATTGCCTCAGGATATGGCGAACTGAATGGTTCAAAAAAGGCGCTTAAGAGAAAAAGTTTGTCCGCGATATATTTACTCTGATCAACCGGGATCGTCCGGATAATCCGAACGAGTTCTTTTCCGTTAGACAACTCCAGATACTCTTGGTTCTCGCTTTTGCCGAATGAATGTTGCTTTAGACTGTAGCCTTTCGTATCCATAACCACACCCCATATCAACATCCGGGCAGAAAGGTTGTCTTTGAAAACGAAAAAGCAGATCGCCAGAAAAAAAATAATGATAATGACACTCGGAAATTTCATCTAAATATCCAATAATTGTACAACAATGTCTTTATTCACTCCTGTGCTTGATTGACTTTGATCATGAGAGATTTTAAGATAAGGAGGTATGGATCAAAACGCTCTTCATGCAACTTCACTGCCCAATGAATTTCTCTCTCCCGAGCAAAATCAGTCAAACGAAGATTCACCAAAAGAGATAAACTTCAGAAAAAAAATCCTCGCAGGTCTTTTTGTGCTTGCCATCCTACTTTTTATGATAATCGTAGGGAACTTTACGTTTTTGAGTTTTTTCGGGCAAAAAAAACAGCCTAAATCTCATATTCCTCCAACTGTAGGAACACGTGCCGCACCTGTCGCCACTCTATTTCCTACACCTGTTCCGGCTGAGACGGCTGCGCAAAAAAAAGGGCTTGCAGACATTTTACAACCTAAAATTACCATGCCTTGTCCCATAGCTCTGGACCTATGTAGAAAAGCCTCAATTGTTACGGTAAAATCAACTGTTCTGGATACAGAAGTCTACAATCTAACCTTTCTACTTCCTGCCGGGACTCCGATTACAGCAATTCTTGACGGAGGTATCCATGAATATAAACCTGAAGAAGTGGAAAATAAGTCGGTCGTAACTGCAAACCGTACCTATATCACTGTCTCCAATCAAGATCTTACCGTTAACTATATCTTCCAGGGAAACCCAACGGAAAACGCTAAAAAATCGCGTGTTTCAAAGGGTGAGACTATTGCGGAAACGCGGGATAAAAACAATAGCTCTTCTAATGATCTGGATCTAACCTTTAATGTTTTGAATCGGAACTCGGGTAAATTCTACCAACTTAACGTTGTTGATGACGGGAAGACTATTGAACTCCGTTAATCGCCGATAATCTGCTCGAGAGGTTTACCTTGTACGTAAGATGGAATTTTCACTCCCATAAGCTTTAGAATAGTCGGCATCTGCTCGATGTGGTGGATCGGCTTGGGAAGTTTGTAACCTTTTTTCACGTTTGGCCCCATGATGACAAACGGCGTCCACATATCCGGGTCATTGGGATCGTTCGCCTGCTTATATCCTGAAGAGAGCGGGTCATCAACGAAGATCTTAAGCGATTCATCCGGCTCCTCAAACCATTGGTATCCTTTTTTCACCTCAAGTACCAGATCCCCCACGCGGTCTGTTGGAAGCTCAAAGAATTTCGGCGCATCTTCCCAGTTCACAGCCCGTACCAACGGCTTTGTGCCATCGGTATCTTTGACCTCTGCGATAGCCTGTGCCACTTCTTTTCTCAGCTTTTCGTACTCCGGTCCTGATCCCCGCTTCCAGTCCCCCCCAAGACCGTTTGGATTAACGTATACATACGCCATCTTAAGATACGCAACCTTTGTGTTATCCCAGTCAATGATCGGCTCTCCTGTAGCCGGGTCTGATTTGAACTTAAACCATCCTTTTTTGGCAAAAAGATTGTTTAACTTAACCTGCTTATGCAGTCCTGCAATACCGTGATCAGAGCTTAGGATTATCAAGGTATTTGGATCGGCGTTTTCAATCGCTTTACCCAGAATCGCGTCCAGACCCTGATACATTTTCAGTATATCTGCCATTGCAGCATCAGCTTTTTTCGGATCGTAATCTTTGTTTCCCTTATCGATATACCGGTGCCACCAGCGCGACTCAAGCATCTGGTTTGGAGTATAGGTGTCCTGGATAAAAACATCCGGCTTATACTTTTTGAAGATGAAATCAGTGGCTTTTTGATGCCATGACAAGGAATCCATTGCCTCCTCGAAAAAGGTTGCTTTATCTTCCGGTTCATAGATAAGCTGCGGCGGCCAGTTGTCAGCAAAGTCCACCATCGGCCCTATTCCCTTAGTAAGCTCCCCTGCAACTTCAGGCGGATCGACTATGTATTCGTTGATGTTGTTGAAATAAAGACGCACGCGGAAAACTCCGTTTGGCTGAAGTTTTATGACCTTAAACCGGACCTGTGAATCAAAGGGCTTTTCTGCGACCGTCAACTTTACCGGATACCATTTACTCCAACCGCCCTGCTTTGCGCTAAGAAATCCCTGTTTATCCTGCATCCCAAAAGTAACGGTGTCGTAGTTTTCTTTTTTATCATTGGTGGAGTCGGAGATATAGATGTGGAACGGCACGCCGTATGCGGTAAGAGTTGCCTCATACGGACTACTGTGAGAGTCCGGTACCTTATCCCATCCTGACGCTTCTGTTTTATCTACGAAACTGGTAAGCGGTTGGCCTAAGAAAAATAACCGGTATGCCCTCCCCTGACTTTTTCTTTTCTCAAGCATTTCCTTTGGTTCGTAGACGATTGCGTGTGTATCAGCTCCCCAGTTGCCCCATCTTCCTCGGATAGTGATGCCACGCTCCAGCTCCGGCGGCGTAGATCCGGGAATCGAAAGCAGTGCAACCTTTTTTCCGGCGTCTTCCAGAACTTTCCAGATCGGTGAAACCTTTTTTGCGGTCGAGGCGAATCCGGCTACAGACGGCTTGTCCAAAGGCTTTCCTTCGATATGCATTGGGCCGTCTGCCACTCCGTTTACCACAGCATGTGCCCCGGTGAGCAGTGCTGCAAAGTTGGTCGGAGTATGCGACGGGAAATCAGGGATTGAATATCCGTATGATCCTTCATCCATCATCTTTTTTATGTTGGGAAGTTTCCCTTCCTGTGCCCATTTGTAGACCGTGAAGAGTTCATCCTCTGATCTCATACCATCTGGAATAAACCAATAGACCTTTGTAGCAGGCTTTTGGATAACTTTGGGGGTAAGATCTTCTTTTTTATTTTTTTGGGAGACAAGAAAAAATCCGAGAGCAAGAATAACAAGCAATAGAATTATCTTCTTCATAATCTTTACATCTTATCATTTCTCCTAAGGTTTT
>JANWJL010000023.1 GCA_025451885.1 Candidatus Microgenomates bacterium | reverse complement strand
GTACCCATGGATTGAATACTAGAGTAAAGGAAGAGCTTGTAGCTGCGCGTATTCTTATGGGTCTGGGAGAAGATATAAGCAATGAAGCCCTCGTTGAATCGATGAGAAAAGATCTTAAGATCGCCTCTCTTGCATTCTTAAGTCTGGGTGGTTTAAAAGAAGCAGCGGTAGGAGATCCAAATGCTGATTGTTTTTGTACCGAATGCATGAGGCCGTCTCAGACAGGTGGAACACCCGTTGACTTTAAAAATCTTCCTACTACAATGAAAACTTCATGAAAGAGCGAGATGGGATAAGAACAGCGATTCTGATTTCCGGGGGTGGGACTACGATGGAAGCAATCATAAAAGCCTACAAGGAAGGAGAAATTAAAGGCGTGGTCCCTGTTGTTGTTATTTCCGATAATCCTGACGCTGTAGGTCTGGGAAAAGCTGATGCTTTGGGGATCCCAACAGAGGTTGTCCCGAGAAAAGAATACAAGACTCGCGATGAATACGGAGACGTACTGCTCCAAAAATTGAAAGCTCATCATGTTGATTTTATGTCCCAAAATGGTTTGCTTAGTTTTACTCCCGACATGGTTACTTCAGAAGTCCCCGGCATAAACCAGCATAATGGACCCCTTGATCCGGGACGAGAAGGTAAAGATGCTTGGTCTTATGATTTTGGAGGAAATAAAATGTATGGAGCACGGGTCGTTGCCTCACGTATTGCCTATTCCTGGGCCACCGACACTGATTACTGGACAGAGTCCACGGTCCATCACGTACGACCGGGGCAGGACTACGATAGTGGAAATCTGATATCTATCGTACGATGCAGCTTTGACAGACCGGATCTTCCTCGTCATGTTACTATTGCGAGTCTTGAAAGAAATCCTGAGCAATTGATGAAATATACAGAAGAGTTCTGGAAAGCCACGCTGTTGCCGCTCGAACATAAAAACGTAGTGGCGGTCTTACAGATGCTGGGTGAAGACGGGCTCGACAATCTCCCTGATTTTCCCCGTTCCAAACCTCTTGTCCCCGCTGGAAACAGAGGCGTTGTGCTGGCTGCAAAAAACCTCGCGGTAAAACTGTACCCTCCGGAAAAATAATCTTCTTGATTTTTTTTAAGAGACAGGGTATCGTATAGATGTTTGAAATTTAGTTTGGATTAGGTAACGCTGTGTAAGTCAGCGACTGTGCCGCAACCGTAAAAGCCGGAAAACTAACCAGACACTTTCCCCCGAGCAGGGAACAATATGACAAGAGTAGAAGAAAATCCCCTAGCGCAATACAGTTTCGATGCGTCGAAAGAATTTCAACGTTTAAACACACTTTCTCCTGAGAAACGCTCGCGTGAATTAACACAAAATCTTCGAGGATATGAAAATGAGGTTATAAAAGATCGTCCGGTTTCGATCAAGTATTCATACTGGTTCGATGGGCTTGGACGTTTGTACAACCACCCTGATTCAATTGATTCAAAAGATCGCACTACCTCCACGATTGACCCGGATGAACGGGACGGGATGACTCTAAGAGGATTTCAAAAGGTGGAAAGAATGCTTGCTGTAAATTCTGACAGTGTGGTTCTCTGGTATAGCCCTGCCGGAAGGGCTTCGTTTAGTAAAAACCCCGATAATAAATATGCAGACATATCATTTGACTATGGACAACTCTACGTCCAGCATTCATCACAAGATCAGGTTGATGCAGTAGCCATCAAGGTCACCAATGAAGGAATCCTTGAACATTTCATGCCTCATGTGAAAGGTGCTGCCGATACATTTAAAACCGAGAAGGAGCGCTCCCGATATTTTCTCGATCGTCCCTCGGACACCGGTCTCTCGCTTGAAGAATTTCTTAACCAAGATTTACCTGATGAGCTGGTCCATACAAGTCATGAGAAAGAGCAGTTTTCACTTCACGAAATCATGGCGCAGATTAGGCAGGCATTTGAAAGTGACGGAGTACCCGATGCGGATGCCGAGCTTGTAGAGATAGCAGAAGACCTAGCAGAAGGAGAGATTACAGAAGAACAACTTTCCAGTGTGTACTTCACGCGTATCGCAAAACATATGGAGAAAGAGGGATTGACCATTATGTCGCTTTCCGGGTCATGCGGCGGACGTTCCATTACGAGCTCTGAGATTGGAAAGCTTCTCAAAGGTCTGTCAAATATTTACTCGACACAGTCACGACTGATTGCACAAATGGAAAGCTCCACGAAATACCCTGATTATGAATGTCCGGGTTGTCATCAGAAACTTTCAGGTGAATCAAAAACCGATAAGAACTCTTGGAGAAAAGAATGTGAGCATTGCGGGACCCAGCTAAACTGCTAGAATGATTGTATGGCCAACTATACAGTCATTAATCTTGACGATTACAGAAAGTCAAAAGAAGGGGGCGTAATTCCCGGAAAGGAACTGGAACCGCGCGGTCCTTCTCCCGCTCCTTCGCTGGAAGTTCATGAGAATGTGCCGCTAACGGTCCCTCCTGCTATAAAAGACTATGTTGAGGCACATGAGGAACATATTGATCCCGAAAGATTAAAAGGAACCCCTGCCGAAGCTGATGGCACTTCGTCTCATTTTAGAGAATTTAAACCTATTGCCGAACATGAACTCGCGGAAAGAGAAGGTTTTTTGAATCAGGTCGGTCTATTTTTTAAAGGAATATTTATGCGGAAAAAGGACTCGCAGGAATCTGTGCATTGGCATGGGATCTCAAGGTTGGCTCACCACCGCAGGAAGGAAGTCAGGCAAGAGCAGGAAAAAGAGGCAGCTTAGTTTCCTTTGGCTTTTTTAATCTCCTCGACAAACCCTTCTTTTCCCATTGCTCCCACAAATGAGGAGACCGGCTTGCCGTCTTTTATGATGACGAATGTTGGAATCGAAAATACAGAATACTGGGATGCTATTTCGGGATTTTGGTCGACATCTATCTTGACCCACTTCATGTCCTTCATCTCATCTGCAAGTTGATGGACGATCGGTTCGGTTACTTTACACGGAGCGCACCAATCAGCATAAAAATCTATGAAGACGTATCCTTTGTGATCGAGCACTTCTTTTTGGAAGGAGTCTTTGGAGACCTGAGAAACAGACATAGCAAAAATTAATATTAAAGTAATTTCACCAAAAAGTCAAACCACTCAACGTCATTCTGGGGAATGAAATGACTCCAGAATCTTTAGATCCTGGACAAGCCAGGATGACAAGAGACTGTTACAATTACCAGTATGGCTGAAAAAGAGCGCTACCACGAGATCGACATACTGCGTGGTATTGCTATCATCGCCATGATCGTAATCCATGTCTCTGTTTATTTTTTGAAGGACCGGGGCGTTTTTTATCTCTGGGATTCTTTGCAGTTTGCGGTCCCGGTATTTTTGTTTTGCTCTTCATACATTTCGTTCCGCAGAGACCAGATGGTTTCTTTACAGTATTTTCCAAAGTACCTATACAAGCGCCTTAAAAGACTTCTTGTCCCGTACTGGAGCTTTCTCGTATTTTATGTCCCTCTCGTGTATTTCTATGAGCCCTCTCAGATATCACTGTCCCAAACTGCCCGATTTGCGACTCTGACAACAAGCGGCAATGATGTAAGCTGGCTTGTCTTGCTATTTGTACTTTCTGCAATAATCGTCCCTCTTGTTTTGTTTTTGGAAAAGAAACATAACGTACTATTTTGGATTCTTGGAGTGGTTTCTTTTGTCAGCTCTATTTTCTTGCTGGTCTTTAAAAGTCCTGTCCATTTCAAACTTGTGATGTGGCTTCCGTGGACCCTTATGTTTTATTTCACCTGGTGTTTTGTAAAAAAAGAGCGATCAAAAGGGAAACTTCTTGAGCTGTTTATTACGTCGGTAATCGCATATGCATTTTTGCTTTTTTATCTGCCGGAAACAGGGCAGTCTGTAGTTCATTATGATAATAAATATCCGCCGAATCTCTTCCATCTTTCCTATGGAATGGCATCAATAATCGCCTTGTATTATCTGGCAAAAAAGAAGATCTTTGATCTGCCATATCTTAAGCAATCGATAGCTTTTTTGAGCCGGTACTCATACTCAATCTACTTCATCCACTTTCTTATTTTGTATGTGATGACGACCTATCTTAGGGATGTATTTATGAAGTTTCAATGGTGGCAGTTTCTAGCAGTGCTTTTAATCAGTACAGTGTTTGTTCAGTTACTGATGGGTAGTCTACGAAAGCTATTGGTTCCTGCTCGGCACGTCCAGGCTCAATAGGTCCTCTCATAATTTCGTCTGCTCGTCTATTCATTTCTTTTCTAGTTTTTCTTACTCGTCGTTTATACCATCTCCTTGAAAATCCTTCGTCAACTTTTTTTTGGTCCTCCACTAAGTCATCTTTGAAGAGTGTGAAGGTCCTTCTTTCTGCACGAAAAGGACTTCTACGTGTACCGGAAACTACGGTCTCTTTCATTTCCACCACGTTGGCATGAGGTCGTCTTTCGGGGCTCATATCTTGAATAATAGGACCGGCCTATCAGAAAGTCAAATCATTGCTTTTATTTAGGCCCTGTTTGACGGGCTATTGAGAAAAGGTGAGACAGGGTAAAAGAGTCGTTTCCAGACCTTCGGTCTACTCTCTGAGCCCTCTTTTCCATTTTTGTTACTCTGCGATTGTAAGAGCGTTGCGAAATTCGTTTATGAACATCACGCATCCAGTCTGCTCCATTGATTCTGACGGTGGTCCACTCTTCCACACGGACCCTCCCCTTAACCATTGAGCGTTTAACATGGGGCTCTGAAACGACTCCCGAAGCGCCTTCCAGTCTGTTCATATCTTGAATAATAGGACCGGCCTGTCAGAAAGTCAAACTCTATCGCTTCTCGAAGTTGTAAAGAGGTCCGGAGATATAGATATTGGCAGGGGCACGGGCATTGAACCAGTTCTTCCATTCGTCTCCTGAAAAACTTCCGCCGCTTCCGTCTCCTGAAACCGAGACCGAGGTCGTGGTCCCTGAACTAAAGTCTGCTCCGATCGAGACGTCGGTCACATTGTTGTAAGGATGACCGCCACGAGCCCGTAGTTCGGCTTTTACTTTCTCGGCGTCCCATGAGTCGCCCCCTGCGTCGGTTTGTGATAAGTGTGAGGATGTCCCTGAGTCAGCTCTTGCGAGCAAAATTACATTTGCAATGTCCGCAACCTCGCTTGTCTTAAGCCACGCTGTCCCTCCGTACTCTGATCTGGAACCCCAGTCACAGTAGAACCAAGGGGAATCTTTATCGTATGCGCGTGAATTAAGATCTCCGAAATTTCCCGGATTTCCTCCGGTGCCGTCAAACTTTCCCAGATTGCGGATGTATCCACCGTGGGTCGAAGCATACTGGGTAAAGCCGGGATTACCGCCGTCCATCAGCACCCATCCTCTTGTTGCGTCGACCGCTTCGTTCCACCGACCTCCCTTTTCTTCCGGATGAAAGACCTGACATGCTTCGGACGTACAGATATGTCCGTTTCTTTGCATTGAGTTAAGAGCATATGTGCGGGCAGCAACTGCCTGGGCTTTTAGAGTTTCCATCGGCCAGCTTTCCGGGACCTCAAAGATTCTTTTTGTATAATCCTCGATTGAAAAGGTTCCGTTGCCGTCAACATTAACCTGTGCGTTTGCGTCGTAATCTGTTTTCAAACTCATGTTTGGATAATACTCCGAGAGTATCTGTTGAGCATTTTGTCCGGCGTCAGCTCTCCCTTTTGCACCGTATTGATTCAGACCGTTTCTGTGGGGGACCCCGTAGGAAAAGAATCCAAGAGATGGACTAAAGCCCGAACTTTTGCCGTTAGTCAGATCGCTTGAACATCCTTTTAATGATGTCCCTGCAGACCGGGGGATATTAAGAGATGCAAGCTTTGCTGCGATAAGCGAGGTTTGTTTTTCGGTAAGCTGGGCGACCTTCTGTCTTGTGGTGGAGATCTCGCCTTCAAGTAGTTTTGCCTGCTTGTCGATCTCGATATTAAGTGCCGCAAGCCCGGTTTTTTCTCTTGCCAGGGATGCCTTCTTGTCTTCCAGGCCTTTTATATATAACACAATTCTGATGATGTCGTTTTTGTCGTTATCCACTAAGACGCTTTGGTAAAAGAAGTTCTGGATCGACTCGGAAAAGTTGTCGGCAACCAACAAATGAATAAGCGAAAATGCGTTTTTATTTATGTTTTTATAGTAAGAGTTTGCCCGGGCATAGAGCAGTTTCCTCTGGTGGTCAAGCACCTTTTCGCCCTCTGCGACTTCCTTTTCCTTTTGGGCAATCTCACGTTCTATTGAGGAGACGCGCTGCCGTATGCCGGCAAGCTGTCCCGCAAGCTGACTGTGGTCTGCTTCTTTTTTTGAAAGATCTGTCTTTAGTGATTCAAGCTCTTTGCTAACATCGTCGAGTTCATCTGCCCTGATGAGGATTATGGGGAGCGTGAAGAAGAAGATGCAGAGCAAAAAGATACCAATAAACCTGTGCAAACGGACCATTGTATTATTATAACCAATTCCGTCCGCGTTGTGTCATTCTGGCTTGTCCAGAATCGATTCTGGGTGCGCTTTGCTTACCAGAATGACGTTTTTTAGGATCTTTTACGAAGATAGAATCCTGCGCTTAACGTAGGGATCGCAAGATAAAGAATCTCAACAGGTGATCCTGTTGCCGGGATAGACTGTACATTTGTTACGCCGCCTTTGGTAGTGGTTTGAGTCTGTGAGGTCTGTGAAGTCGTAACTCCACCTTTTGTCCCTGTGCCGGACATTGCCTGTCCAGGAGTTGGGGTTACTTTTGCTTTTGCCGGAGTTGGTGTCGCAGAAGGTTTGTTTAAGAATGAGAAAAATCCTTTTTTTTCTTCTACCTTTTGGACAGGTGTTGGGGTTGGAGTAGTGCTATTTCCTGCAAGGGGTCTGAATGTCTTTCCTAAGTTCAGTCTACCCGTAAACACAATGATGAAAACAAGTACGACCACGAGGCCCAAGATAAAGTAGAGGACCCGGTTAAAGCTCTCCATATCGCCCTATTGTAACATTATAGGATACAATTTGCAACTTGCTTCTTGGCGTATGCTACACTTAGTCTATGGATGAAACACCGCAGAAGAGCGAGCGCTCTCCCCAGGCCAAAAACCCCCAGATTGTCTTTTCCTGGAAGGCTCCGATGCGCGCATATATGAACCGAAGCCCGCAGATCATCCGGTTTTACCTTGCCGTAGCTCTTTTGGTCTCCCTTATCATCTTCTTTTTCGGCGACAGGATCCTCTTAATCCCGCTTTGGGCGCTTTTGTTTCTTTTCTATGTCTTTACAGTCACGCCGCCGCCTGATATCGAGCATAAGATCACTCAGTTTGGGATTGAAACGGCGCAGATGACCTTCCGTTGGGAAGCGCTGGACCATTTCTTTTTCACGAGGAGAATGGGCTACGACATATTGGTCCTTGTTACAGCCGGTCCATGGCCATATTATGCCTATCTGGTGGTGCCTACAGAGGAGGTAAAAGACAAGGTAACGATGCTGCTTTCAGAGCAGGTAATCTATATGGAAGAGCCTAAGAAGAACTTTACCGATAAAGCTACCGAGTGGCTGCTTCAGTTTGTGCCTGATGAGAGGAGAAACCACACGCCTCTTAAAGAGAACCAGCTAACCTCTTCCCAAAAACCGTAGCCTCCATTTCCTTGACACCGAATACGCGTCCCCATTTGATCACGCCTTCATCCGTAGAGACAAGATACGCATCTTGTTCTTTCGCAAGGACGATAAGATCAAGATCAGCCACGCTGTCCAAAAAGCCTGTTCTGGTGGCCTGTCTGTAACGGTCGCGGAGATTTTTCACATGGCGGCCGATTGCTTTCTCAAAGTCCTGTTTTGAGTCAGAGGATGAGCCCTGAAGCTCTTTTCCTGCGCGTTTTACCTCTTCTTCTGCGATGGTAAGGCCACGGTAGCTTCGGTCGCGGATATCTGAGACGAGGTTGTAGAAAACAGATGCCGGGAATTCGACAGTGGAAACATGAGGGGATTTGACCGTCACAACAGCCAGAAAATCTTTTAGAAATGACTGATTTTTATCATCAAAAAAGCTCATAAGCTCATCGACCACCTTCGGCGGCATAAGAACTTCAATCTTCTTCTCTTTTTTAAGCGCCTTAATTGCCTTGGTCGCCTTGACGATGACGTCTTCGGTCTTCTTACCTAATCCAAGGCCGGGCTCCATATTAAAAAAGAGGTTGGTATCAAGCACGAATCTATCCATACCCCAATGATACCAGAAGTTGTTATTTTGTGTTTTGGATTGACACAAAGGGATTTTTTGCTATACTCGTCGTATGTCCCGTGAAAACATCGTTGCCTTAGACGGATGGACGATTATGAATAGACAACCAAACCCGGACCGCTTAGGTTTAAGAGCTAGACGTAAGAGCGCAGGAATGGTTTTTGACACGGGGGCATCGCTTCTTCAGTCTCGTGGCTTTGAAACTGCTTTTAATCAACCCGCAGGCTGTCCTCCCAAAGGACTACGGATAATCGCAATAGTAGGAGAGGATGTTTATTCTATGTCCAGTTATGGAGTGGGTTCGGGTAACAAAGAGCATCAGGTAGGACCCAGCCTCGAAATTCATCGCTATGTAGACGATAAACCTCAGCTTCAGTACAGAGTTTGGAAAAATAAAGTGGTTGATGAAAGCGGCAATATTGTAAAAACTAAGGCTGTTTTTGCTGATGTCAATGGGCTGTTGCAAAGAATTGGCGAAGCTGTTTTCTCTCCGTTATGAGCGCTGAAAGACCCTCCCGACTTTTTGCCGGCCTTGTCAGATATCCAGTCGAACGCTACATTGACCACCTTAAAACACGCGTTGAAATGGCAAACAGTGCCTATTCTGAGGCTGCTTTTATAGTTTTTGGCGCAGGTCTTGAAGAACTGCCACGCACAAGTCGTAAGGTAGAGTTGCGCACGCCTGCTGTCCCTTCCGTGGATGAAAGGGGCCCTAAGCTCTGCTGGCTTCAGGCAAATGGCTGGGTTGTTGTAAAAGGCTCTCTCTGGATTGCGAGCGTAGAATTTTGGTCGACGGGAGCTAAGACGAGAAGAGAGTACTCATACTGGAAACAGTTTACGATCGGACCGGATAATAAACTTCTACGGACTTCGGAAGAGTTTAGTGAAGCATCTTCCGCGCTGGGTCTATTCCGCAGAGACATGTTGGGACTGGTCTGACAGCCTTTCTTAAAAATCCTTTTATTTTGCTCTTGAAAATATTTTCACAACCCTTTATTATTGTGGATAAGTTATCCACAATAACTATCTTATGTTGTCTTCTTTTTGGTCAAATTTTCTTAAATTTGTAGAGAAAAATAGTAAAGAGAACCCCGTCGTCTACTCCCTCCTGAAACAACTTCAGCCTATTGCAATGAGTGAAACCGTTCTTACGCTCGCTTGTGATAATCCAGGATTTATATTCTTTTTGCAAAAAAAGGCGCCTCTTATTGAAAAGTACCTCACCGAACACTCCCATAAGAAAATGGGTATAGAAATCGTGGTTAAGGCCAAGGCTAAGCGGAATGAGCCACCTTTGCTTCGGTTTGAGCCTAGCATTGAGGATGTATTCCAAAGGGCAGGCTTGGGAGGCAAGTTTACCTTTGATAACTTTGCGGTCTCCTCAAGCAACCAGGTAGCCTACGCAGCAGCTCAGGCTATTTCAGACTCTTTAGGCAAAGCCTACAACCCTCTTTTTATCTATGGGGGTGTTGGGGTGGGAAAAACCCATCTCGCACAGTCGATCGCACAGAAGGTCCTAACCAAAAAACCTAATAGGAAGGTTCTATTCTCGCCCGGAGACCTTTTTACCAATGAACTTATCGAATCCATCCGTGAGAAAAACACGCCTAAGTTCCGCAGAAAGTACCGTCAGCTAAACCTGCTTATTATTGATGACGTTCAGTTTATTGCAGGCAAGAATACAGTGCAGGAGGAGTTTTTCCACACCTTCAACGCAATCATCTCTGCGGGCGGCCAGGTTGTACTTACTTCGGATAAGCCGCCTCACGAGATTAAAAAACTTGAAGACAGGCTAAGGTCGCGGTTTTCCGGCGGTCTGACTGTAGATATCCAGTCTGCGGATTTTGAGCTTCGCTCAGCCATTCTACTTATTAAAGCCCGGGAGAAAAATATTGACATTGATCTTGAGGTTGCAAAGATCATAGCCGAGCAGGTCTCTGACTCGCGCGCGCTTGAAGGCACGCTCCTATCTCTATACGCAAAGGTTTTAAGTAATGGTGGCAAAATCAACCTTGATTCTGTAGAAAGCTTTTTTATGGGAAACATCCAGCAGACACGAAGAAGAGTTTCGCCTCAAGATATTATTAAAACTGTTTGTATGTTTTACAATGTGCGGCAGTCTCAACTAAAAAGTCCGGTTAGAGCGGAAAATATAGCGCTTCCGCGGCAGATAGCCATGTTTCTTCTTAGGCGTGAACTAGGTATGAAATATGAGCAAATAGCATATCTTTTGAAGCGTAAGGACCACACTACGGTCATTCATGGCTTCGAGAAGGTAAACGGCCTTATGGCGAGAAATGATTATTTTAAGAGAGAGATTGATAGGATAGTCAATACCCTGTAGCTATCAACAGTGTTTCCACAGGTTGTAAACAGGGATTATTTCGGGTTTATATTGTGTTGAAAATCCAGAATGATTTTTATACACTTATCCCCAGTCCCTAATACTACTAAGTAAATATACATGAAAATCAACATAGACAAAGATCTTTTACTAGATAATTTAACCACCGCATCGAGATTCACCTCAAACAGATTTTCAACCGTCGCCTCGCTTCAAGGAATACTTTTTGAGACCAAAAACAAACTTATCCATATCTACGCCACCAACCTTACCTCATACTTTCACACCACGATCAAAAATCCGGTTACCGAGGAAAAGAAGATTGCTTTTGACCCTAAAAGGGCGACGGAGTTTTTGTCCCTTCTTACTCCCGGGATAGTGGAGCTTGAGGTCGAAGATTCACAACTCACCATCCGCAAAGAAAAGACAAAAGGATCATTCGCACTTATAAATGCAGCAGATTTTCCCTATCCTCCAATCATGAAGGAAAAGGAAGAGAAAATTAAAACAGATCTTTTAAAAAAACACCTCCCACACGTGCTTTTTGCAGCCTCGTCCGAAGACACAAGACCTGTTTTAAACGGAGTAAATTTTCTCACTCAAGACGAGGAATTTATCATGGTGGCAACCGACGGCTTCAGACTCTCACTTCTTAAGATGAAGAAGGATGACGACATCCCACAGATGATTGTCCCACGGGGATTTCTTGAGGAGGTTTCCAGATTTGCAAAAGAGGAGAAAGAGATGGGCCTTGCATTTTCCAAGGAGGAAAAGGTGGTAGCGTTTTCATTTGGAGATACCCGAGTTTACTCAAGGCTGGTTGAGGGAGATTTTCCACCGTTTGAAAAGGTCCTGCCGGCAGAATCAAAAACCAAAGTGGTAGTAGAAAAAGAGGAGTTTTTAAGAAACATCCGCATTGTTTCTGTTTTCGCTCGGGACGTATCAAATATTGTCTTAATGTCTTTTGGAAAAGACGGAATTACATTGTCGCCAAAGTCCGATCAAGAAGGTCAGAATACCACATTACAAGAGGCTGACGTTGAAGGAGAACATCAAAAAGTGGCATTTAATTTTAAATATCTCTTGGATTTCTTATCACACGTTTCAGAAAAGAAAATAATCATTGAAGTGCTTCGTCCCGAAGCGCCGGTTGTATTTAAAATAGAAGGCAACAAGCAGTTCTTACATGTCATCATGCCTGTCAGAATCCAAGCATAAACGTTTGCTATACTTCTTCTAAGGTATGAATTTAGTACAAGCGGTTTTAAATGGATTTAGTCAGGTTTTTCTACAAGAAAATCTCATTTTTGGCGCACTTATTTTAATTGGATTGGCGATTGCATCTCCCACCACACTATTATTTGGACTTCTTGGGCTTACAACGTCGGTTATGACCGCAAAAATGCTTGGAGTCAAGGACGCAGTAATCAACAGCGGACTATATAGTTTCAACGGATTGTTAATAGGGATCGTATCGATGTTTTTCTTAAAACAAACGTCGGCAATTCTTATTTCAACCGTTGTATTATCAGCGCTCGGAGCTCTTGTTTTCTATCTTTTCTCAAAAAATAACATCCCGGCATTCACCACACCATTTGTCTTAGCCGGCTGGGCAATACTTCTCGTCACGCGCTTTTTAAAGTAAGGCTTAGAGTTCTTCGAGGACTTCTTTCTTTTCAGGAGCTTCTTTTACCAGGTTTAAAAATCTCTCGGTTGAGGAAAGTCTTCGGTGACCAACTACTTTAGCAATGTGTTCGATCGAATATCCACCCATAAGCTGGTGGGCGATAAAGGTGTTTCTAAAGTCGTTAACCGTCGCATTTTCAATTCCCACTTCACGAAAACAACGGGTGATAAGCTGACGCACATTTCTAATCAATAAGGGTTTTCCGGTACGCGTGATAAATAGAAAATCGTCTTCAGCGGCACTATTCCCCCTTACTTTTACATAGTCTCCAACAGCTTTTTTTACAGCCTTGTTTAGAGGCACAATACGGGATGGGTTTTTGCCGTATGTACGGATTTCAAGCTCGTCGTTTTTCACATCTGTAAGCCGTAAATTAGTGAGCTCGCCAATCCTCAAACCTGTCTGTAAAAGAATTTCAACGATAGCATAAGTCCTCAAATCCTCCTTGGCTACATCACGGATCGCCCGGTACTCAAGTTTGCTGAAAACTCTGGGAGGGGTCTGGGAATATTTAGGATGGGCTACGTCCAAAGACGGGTTGGTCTCAATAATAGCCTCCTGCTTCAGATACCTAAAAAAAGTGCGGATTGAGTTGAGCTTGCGTGAGGCTGACTTTTTGGTGTAGTTGTCGGTAAGAAGCTTGTTTATGAAGAGCTCGATGTCGTTTTTCTTGACATCCCGTATGTCATTTATCTCCCTTGAGGAGAGAAAGCCGACAAATTGCTCTAGGTCTTTCTTGTATGCGATGATAGTAAAGTTAGATTTACCTTGGTTTTTGAGTGAATCAGTGAACTTTTCTATCAAAGAAGGAAACATATAGCCATCCATAGTACCCCATAATATATCATACGATTACGGCTATTTCAAGCGTAAGGTTGTTTTTTAGTTGGGGCTTTGGTATACTTTATTTCCAATCATGATACAAAAAGGAGGATCCGCAAAAAATGTCCAAAAAACAGGAAAAATCTGCGAAAAAACCAGCTAATTCGAAGCCTTCGGTAAAAAAATCAGCCACGCCTAAATCGAGCTCAAATGTGCATCCAATGGAGGCGCTTTTGGCCAAACAGGCCATTGGAAGCCTGAGGCGAGGCCAGGAAATGGACGCCAAGATCATAGGAATCTCCAAAAAAGAGGCCCTTTTTGACGTTGGCGCCAAAGCTAATGCCGTGCTTGGAGACCGTGAGACCAGAGAGATCTCCACATATCTTCCGTACCTTAAGATCGGAGACACCGTACGCGTACGTATAATCTCGGAAGAATCCCGTGAGGGCTTCCCGGTAGTCTCTATGTCAAACTTTTTTGAACGGGGGAAATGGAGCATTCTCAAAGAGAAAAAGGACAAAGAAGAAGAGGTAGAGGTCGTCTGTGGCGAGTATGGAAAGGGCGGCGTCTTCATAGACTTCATGGGGATCCGCGGAGTCATCCCCAAGATCCAACTGACAGACCAATTTCTAAACAATCCCGAACGGCTGAGCGGCCAGAAGATCAAGGTAAGGGTGCTTGAGGTCGACCAGGTCAAAAACCGGCTCGTAGTTTCACAAAAAGCCTCTGTTCTTAAGATCTCCCAAAAAGAGCTCAAAAAACAGTTCGATAAGATCAAAGTCGGGGATAAGAAAAAGGCAAAGGTTTTGGGGGTCTCGGAGTTTGGTGTCTTTTGTGAGGTTGAAGGAGTCGAAGGTCTTATTCATATCTCTGAAATCTCGTGGGAAAAGGTCAGCGACATATCTTCATTTGCCCAACCCGGAGACGAGATTGAAGTAATGGTGGTTGAAAAAAATAAGCAGGATCTGAAACTAAACCTTTCGATCAAACGTCTCTCCTTTGATCCATGGAAAGAGATCGAGAAAAAATATCCAAAGGACAAAGAGGTCTCGGGTGAGGTCGTACGGCACGAGCGCTACGGATATTTTGTACGTCTTGAACCCGGAGTAGAGGGGCTTATCCATGCCAGCAAACTAACCGGCGAGGAAAAACTTGAGGTCGGGCAAAACATAAAAGCCTTCATCGAGAGGGTCAGCAAACCTGCCAGAAGATTAAGTCTCGTTCTCCCGCAAAAAGCAAAACCGGTTACCTACCGGTAAGAATTTTTCTTTAGGCTTTTTCTCTCTTTATTCACTTGCACAAAATGCTTTATACTAAATAGTAACTATTATGGATGAACAGCATCCGGTGCCCCGTCAAATCACAACCTTCGAGTTCAAACTCATAGGGTTTATGACACTACGTCAGTTTATCTATCTTCTAGTCTTTGTGCCCCTGGGATATGTAATCTACCGTTTGGTTCCTATCTTTATTGTTAACATTGTGCTCGGGTTTTTGACAGGAGGCATAGGATTTGTCTTAGCTTTCGTGCCTTTTAATGACCGCCCGATCGATGTCATGATAAAAAATCTGACCCGCAGACTTTTGTCGCCGACACAGTATTTTTATCACAAAGACAACCCCGCGTTGTATTTTCTGGAAAGTCTGTATTACACCAGCGATCCCCACCAAACCCTGGCTCATATTGAGACCCAGAACAAACTGGCTGCCTATATGGCAAATGCCAAAACCCAGGATGCATCCCATGGCACAGATGCAGTACTTGCTCAGAAAAAACAGTCGATCATGGAGTTGTTTCTACACCCGGATAAATTATTTTCTCCTCCAAAGCAGGAAGCAAAAGCACCGGTGAATCCAGCACCAGCTGCAGCGGATCCAACAAAACCCGAGCAAAAAGACGCGATGATTTCTTCTGCAAAAGCTCCGTTTGTCAGCGGCGTGGTGACCAATAATAAAAAGACACCTTTACCAGGAGTACTTATCTATATCCGCGACCAAAATAACAACCCCTTACGTCTTTTGAAGACCAACCCCCATGGAATTTTTGCGACCTACAATCAGTTGCCACCTGGCGATTACACCTTTGAGGTAAAGGATCCGAAAGGCACATTCTTCTTTGATACAATGAAACTACATCTTGAGCAAAAATCAGACAAGCCGTTAGAATTTGTCTCGAAAGAGCTCTTGTAATTTTTGTATGGCAACATCAAAACCATCATCACCGGTAAAGGCATCCACTCAAAGCTTTGTGGAGATAGAAGACATAAAAGACGATATCATTTTGCTTAAAGATTCGTTTGCGGCAACCGTCCTTGAGGTAGGGGCTGTGAACTTTTGGCTGTTGTCCCGCGAGGAGCAAAGCTCGATGATCTTTGCCTACGGAAATCTTCTGAACTCACTTTCTTTTCCTGTGCAGATCCTAATCCTTTCCAAGAAAATGGACATCTCTTTATACCTTGAATACCTTGCGGGAAAAGCAACAACCCAGACCAACGACGTCATAAAAAAAAGACTGATGAGCTACCAGGACTTTATCAAAAACGTCGTCAGAAAAACCAGCGTTCTGGAAAAAAGATTTTTCTTTGCGATCCCGTTTTCACCTCTTGAGCTGGGAACAGCCGGCGTCAACACAAAAGCCCTGAACAAAGCATATGTTATAGCCCGCGCAAAGACAGCGCTGTACCCGAAACGTGATAATCTGGTGAGACTGCTAGGCAACATCGGATTAAAAGCAAAGCCTCTTCAGGAGCAGGCACTTGCAGAACTTTT
>JANWJL010000022.1 GCA_025451885.1 Candidatus Microgenomates bacterium | reverse complement strand
GACGCCAAAACTCGCGCCTACGCCCGAATCTGGGGCATGGCGAAGCTTTTTAAAGAGGTCGCGGGTCTTGAGCCGAACTACATCATAGAGGTCAACGCCAAGAAGTTTGACCGGCTTTCGGAAAAGGATCAGGTCAAAACATTAATCCACGAACTGATGCATATCCCTAAGACTTTTTCAGGAGCACTGCTGCCTCATCGTGGCCCTCATCACCGCATCAACGACCGCGAGGTCGACAAACTCCTAAAAACGCTACGCAGATAATCTCAATGAAGGATACGACTGGGAAATAAAGCCTGCTACAAGCGACGCAAAGCGTTCAGCTTCCTGGATCGGTAGACTTCCATGTCCTAAATCGTCGAATTCATACAATTGGGAATCCGGAATCTTGCCGTGAACCTTCTTTGCCCAATCACGGGAAAGAAGTTTATCATTTCCGCCTTTAAGAATTAATGTTGGGTGATGGAAGACTGCGGAATCGAAATACGGTAGATAATTAGTACGGGGTCCATGAGATGTAATCTCGGTCTTAAGCCAGCTAAACATAGTCCTCCAAGCCTCCTTATCAATAATTGCCTGTAGATCTTCATCGCTGAAGTATTCATGTCCTGCTATAAATCTATCGGCTAGATGAATCGTCAGTTCCCTTACGGCGTCTGTCCTCAGATGAGCTAAATCTCCCACTACATGCTTTGCCTCTTTGAGCGCAAGAAATGCCTGCGGGACTATAGAGAGGTTGAAGATATGGGATGCAATGTTCTCGACATTGATAGCCCGCATAACTGCATTACCTAACCTGTTCGTATCCACATAAGGAATGTGTAGTCTTTCTTCTGCAACCCAGGCGTCAATCAGAGTAACGCTTTGTATGCGACCCTGAGCTTTTTTTGCCATCCCAACTTCCACTCCGCCACCGAAAGATACACCCATCGTATGTGTCTCTCCGATGCCGACTTCATCCATGAAATCAAGGACTCCATCTGCAAAATCATCTGTTGAAAACTGTTCTGGGCGGTCACTTTGACCATACCCCGGCATATCCGGTACAGTCACCTTGAATCCTTTTTGTGCAAGATGGACGACTGCTTCTTTGAAACAAAGTGCGCCGGAGGTCATTACGCCGTGAAGTCCTAGGAGATTCGGTCCGGCTGGGTCACCCACCTGCATGGTGTGCCAGTTTTTGCCGTGTACAGAAACATCAAATTCTCGATAAGGAAGTCTTTTTTCAGAATGTTGAGCCAGCTCGACAGCGGCCATATATCCAATCTCAGGTATACTCCTTACATTTTATGTTGTCAAGTAGAACTACGAGATCGTGGAACTTGGAGCGTAGAACATGGAGCGTTTAACGTTTCACGTTCCAAGTTGTACGTTGTACGTTTACTGAGGTTTTCCGTACTTCTGTTGAAGCTGTTCCATCATCTTATTTACCTCTTCCTGTGACGGTGCGTTTCCTCCGCCGGTTTTTGTCTTTGTAGTATCTTCCATCATCGATCCTCCCATTATCCCCATCATGTATATATTCTGTCCTGCCGGCACATCCTTCGTCGGGGAAGGTGCAGTAACACCGCTTCCACCAAGTTCAAAGGTCATCTCTGTGGTTTCACCGGTCTTAGTAATCGTCACGGTCTTTCGCATCATGTATTCTTTGTCGTCAAAATATACGTACTGAGTGATACTTTCCAGGCCCGGATAGATCAGCTGGTATTTGAAACATGTCAGGTTTCCACAAGTTTCCTTACCGACTTTTTTAAAGGTTGTTTTATCTCCACCTTCAAGGTCTTTTTTAAACTCTTCCGGGGTAAATTGCTTAGTTTGTCCTTGCTGTGGTGTAGCATCTTTCAAGGACTGTTTCCACCACTTTCCGTCTTTCTGATCCTTCATATAAATCGTGTCGTTGATGGTGACGGTGTTCATAAACTCCTTACCTCCTTGGATCATAACCATATGGACTTTTTTCGGTCCCTCCATTTCCATGCTCATCTCCGAGACTGCTTTGCCGGTCTTATCTTTTGTCGTTGATTTCATGACCATCGGTTTGGAGAAATAATCGCCGCTTAAGGTACGGTTCACGTACTTACAAAGGTCCGGGTCGTTGTACTTACAGTTGGGATTCAAGGAGACCGTGGAGGGCATCATGGTACTGGGAGATTTACCGGTTTTTTTGAGCAGGAAAAAACCTGCGACCGCCACCACTGCGACAACTGCAACGATGATAAGCGGTGCAATCCCCTGTTCTTTTTTCATGAATGTAGGGAAATACTACTCCCGATAAAAACCCTTGTCAAGAGAAAAATTCCCCTTTTCAAAATGACTTTTTTGATTTAGTATATAAACTCATGAAGAAGGTTTTGATTGTCCTTGCAGCAATCGCCCTGGCAGCGGTTGTCTTTTTTTTAGTACGGGTAGGCATTTTTTACAGCAGGATTTACTCTCCCAATTCTGTAGCGAAAAAGCCTGCTATGGAAAAAAATGCATATAACATTCTTCTTTTGGGCTACGCAGGTGGTACTCATGAAGGCACTTTTTTAACCGACACGATGATCGTTGCCCATGTCGATATTAAGAAAAAAACTGTAGTTCTGGTCTCGCTTCCCCGTGATATCTGGGTTAAGATTCCCTCGAAATCAGGCGATTCTCTTCATACAAAAGTGAATACTCTTTACGAGATGGAGCAGTTTGGAAATGATTTCCCGGACGTTAATAATAAGGATCTTGTCAGTAAAACGATTGAAACTATCACCGGTCTTCCCATTGACTATTTTGTCACAGAGGATTTTCAGGGCTTTGTCCGTGCGGTTGATATACTCGGCGGTATTGATGTCAACGTTCCTAAATCATTCACCGATGAGCGCTATCCAATAGACGGAAAGGAAAAAGAGCTTTGTGACAAGGAGGAACAGTTTAAGAAGGTAGAGAAATTTTTAGGAGAAGGCGAAGAATCAACCTTAGCTGCAGAACGCGAGGATCTTTTCAAAAAAGAGCCGGATCTTGAAAAATTTTATAAAGATATCGAAGAGAATCCCCATCTTGCCTTCCCCTGCCGCTATGAAAAACTCTCTTTCGTAAAAGGAGTCGTTCATATGGACGGAAAGACAGCTCTGAAGTTTGCCCGTTCCCGGTACGCTCCGGAGGACGGAGGAGATTTCAGCCGTGCCGCAAGACAACAAAAGGTCATAGAAGCGATAAAAGACAAGGTTTTATCAATCGGTTTTGTACCCAAGGTTGTACCGATTCTTGACGAATTGGAAGAACATATCAAGACAGATATTCCGGCGGTGCAGGTGAATAAGTTCCTCGGGGAGAGTACCCATGCCAACGAATATAAGATCACTAATCTGGTTTTGACCGATAATGAATGGCTTAAAGGTTCACGATCACCTGACGGTCAGTTTGTACTTCTTCCCGAAGAAGGAGCAGATAAATGGGACGGAGTGAAGCTCTGGATAAAAAACGCAATAAACGGAAAGGTCATAACCCCCTCGCCTAAGACTACTCCTTCTCGTTGATAGCGCGGTCTCTCAACCGGAAGACAAACTTCAGTCCTGACCAGGTTTCATCAACCGCTATTACCTTTACGTCAACCAGTCCGTTCTTTAATCCAATCTCTCTGATGATATTTTCGTTCAGGTCGGCATCAACTCCGGAGGAACCTTTTGGCCAGGAAATCCATAAGCTCGAGCGCGGAAACATATGAGCCTTAAGCTCCGGAAAATATTTTTCAAGCTGTTGTTTTGAGGTCGTGAAGTACTGGATTACCTCGGCAGCTCCGCTTTTTGCAAGTGAGACATTCGCTGGCAGCGGGGCCAGAATTTGTCCATAACCTTCGGGCTCATTGAGAAGTATCACATGGAATCCTGTCTTGATCCCGAGCTTGTCAGGTAGACTTTTCCCGGAATATCCTGTGGTTTTATTTTGCATCAGTCTTAGATTGTATCAGGTCTTCCACCTTTTCCCAGAAAAGCTGGACTCCGTGTGGGTTGATCTCTTTTTTTTCGACGTCTTTGTTACTCGGCTCTACACAACAGGTCATCATGCTCTTAAACAATCCCTGCTCTGCTCCCCACTGGACAAACTCTGCCGCTTTTTCCGGCATTGTCGGAAGTATAACCCCTCGCCAGCGTGCAGACTCAAGCATCAAAACGCTACCCTGTTTGTCATCCCTAAGAACAGCCTTTTTTTCAGCTAACGAATATAAATGCCGGTGATTTTCTTTAGTAGGAATCAAAAAATGCCGCTCAAGAAAGTTCAGATTGTCATACTCCTGGCGTCCTACCGGTTTTACAAATAGCAGGATGGAGCCGGCCCTCTGACTAGGCTGCAACAGCGCCTTAAATGCCTGCTCGCTTGGTTTGGTGACCTCATACGTGATGATCTCCTTCTCATACATCTCCTCGTATAAATCTACGGTCCTTCTGTCAATATATGAAGAGTGAAGATCTACCCCGGGCATACCCGAAACCGTGTGTAAAAAATACAACGTATACGGTGCTTCTTTGGCGATAATATGAAACTCATACTTATCCGAAAAGCTCTGAAGTCTTTTCATAAATTTAAGTGCAAAATTCGTACCAACAGCTGCTCCAGAAATCGGTATTGCGATCTGGGCTTTTTCCGGATTTTCCGGCTGCGTCTGGGCTATACGGGTTTCGTATTGTTTTTCCGGAAGAGGCGTGCTGAATGTCGGACTGATCGGATAGGGATTAATCTCGATCTTTGACTCACCTTTGTTAAATTTTTTCTCGTATTCCTGCAGGTTTGTTTTGGTATATTCGCTTGGCACGACCGTAAAATCAGCTTCCCGGACGTACCAGATAAGCTGCGGACTGTCATCAGTAACTACCACCACTAAGATTATTTTCACACCGGTTTCTTCCTCTAGCTGTTTTTTGATAGCACCCAGTTTGTGGGCAAGTCCAAAATGAGTAGCAACAAATAGAATCTCTGTAACCGACTTTTTCTTTTTGTTGATTAGGGTCTTGAGTTTGATATAAAGAAAGACTGGACGAGTCCTCAGGATCCAACGGTAAAAAGCTGTAAAGGGCCGCTCTATCCAACCTCCTTGAAGTCGTTCATAGATCACCCGTAGGGGCGGATATACACTTATTAGTCTATAAAATGATCCGAGTGAGGTATCGTCAGCGCCAAACGTTTCTGATTCGATATTTGGCGGCAGTCCGTGTTGCAGCGCATCCATCACTCTTAGATGTCCGAAGCCGGTGGGAGAATAGGAAAAAATAATCTGAAGAGAAGGTTTCTTAAGTGCTTGGAAGCGGGTCTCTTGATCCATATCATTCAGTGTAGCAAACGCTACTTGATTCTAGCCCGGGTATTTAAAGTATCGTTAATTGACTTTGGCGCGCTTTGCGGCTTTTGAGACTATTTTAGCCACCTTTTTCCGTGCTCTTGGTGCAATCTCATCAGTATTCGCGGTCTTAATCGCACGATCCCTTAGCTGACTGATCGCTTTTATTACTTTTTTGCGGGAGGTTTCATTTGCAAGCACAGCTCCTGCTGTTGCTCCAACCACAGCTCCAGCAACCACTGCCCCGGCTGTGGTCAATCCTTTTCCCTGCTTTTGATCATATTGAACCATTATTTCCACCTCCTTTCATAAGGACAGAATAAGAGAACTGTAAGAATATCAAGTAAAAAAGGAGTAAGAGTGAGGTAAGAAGCTGGCGGAGAGGGTGGGATTCGAACCCACGTGAGTCTTTTGGACTCAAAGGTTTAGCAAACCTTCGCTTTGGACCGCTCAGCCACCTCTCCTTTTGGCAGGTGCCGCAGAGAGGAGTTGAACCTCTACTTCCGGTAAGGGAAACACGCTTCTGAAGCGTGCGCGTCTGCCAGTTCCGCCACTGCGGCTCGTGCTTCCTATTATACCCTACTTGAATACAACCTGAGTATTCTTATAACCCAGCCGTGATAGGATAAATAAGGACAATACCCAGAACGTCTTGAGGGCGTAAACAATGCTCTGGATGAAGTTCAGCCCCCTCCTTTTTCCCGTATACCTTGTTGATACCGGCACTGAGGCTATTGAGCTGTTCTGATAAACAGCCTGCGCAATTATCTCAAAGCTGAATATGTATCCGTTGCTGTTTGACTGCCATTGGACTTTTTTCAGAAGCTCTTTAGTATAAACACGAAATCCTTGGTGAAAGTCCTTTATTTTTGTACCTAATATCAAATTATCAATGGCGGAAAGGGTTTTTGTAGTGGGAATCTTCCAGTACCGCATCCCTTTTCTTGAGGCTGAAAAACGGTCTCCCAGTACCAATCTCGCACCTTTTTTAATTTTCTTTAGCGCCGGTGTAATGCCGTCCGGCTTATATTCTCCGTCAGGGTGAATCTCAACGATTATATCGGCTTTGTGAGCCAGAGCTATTGCGAAGCATTTCTTCAGGGCGCCACCGTAGCCAAGACGTCGCTTCGACGAATAGACCTTAAGGATTCTCTGTTTTTTCGCTATGTTAAGAGTGCTATCTGTTGAAGCATCATCAAAAAGAATTATTTCATCAAACAGTTTGATGGGAAGGTTCGAAAGGAAAGAGTTCAGAGTCTTGGCGACATTGCGAGCAGGGAGAACCGCGATGACTTTTTGCATTGTACTTTTTATTTTATAAATCTTTTCGGAAGTTTTTTTTCAAAGTCGTCAGGGAAAAACCAGAGTTGATGCTTTGTGACGATCTCCTTAGTCTTGTTTTTATTGATCTTTGCAAGCTGTAACGACCTCAAAATCCACTCAAATAGATCTCCAAGGCTGGTGGCATGTGATTTGAGTGGTTTAGTAGATGGTTTGATATGATTTCTAAAGACATTTTTAGCATTTGGAAACAGCTTGAAAACCCAGGAATTAGCCGTGAGAAAGCGTTCATATGTATTCTCTTTGTTAATCAATGGTTTTACCTGGAGAACTTCGTGAGCAACATATTCATTCTGCTTAATTTTAGGCACAAAAAGAGATTTCGAATCAAAGAACAGGTTGAGACATATCTTGTCTTTAGCCTTCTCTACCAGTCTCTTCCTCTTAAGTCCTAATAACAAAGCGAGGCTGTTTGCTATGAATCTGGCCGTCCATAGTCTTTTTTTAGCTGTGATTATGAATAAATCGACATCGTCGTCCTTATCAGCATGCATCATAGAAAGTGTCCCGGTTATACCGACAAATGAGATTTGGGGGAAGAACTTGAGTATAGAAATATAGTTTTTTATATATTTAAGTTTAGATTGACTATAAAGGCTAAATCTTATATTCTTTCTCAGAAAAATACCATACTCCCCTAGGGTATATTTTATCGTCTTAATACCTCTTAAACCGGTCATTTCAGCCTTCTTAAGGGCGCCTGAAGCTATGAGCGAGGCTAAGGTACCTCTAAATTCCTCTTTAGGGGTCCTTTTTTTAAGATAGGTGTATATCTCATCCTCTGAGGGAGGATATGAAAAAAAGGCAAAATACTTCAAAACCTTCCGGATCTCTGGTGTCATCGGTGAAATTGTCGCACAATATTTAGTACTTGACAAGAGCAAAAGAACAAGCTAATCTGAAATCATATGGTACACGTTGAACATGGAACTCGACATCATCAATCGAGATCGTCCACGAACGAGGCGCGGGCCGCACAACTTAAAAGACGAAAAGTTCCTCAAAGCGGTATGGATCTACTCGTTCAACCGGAGGCAATAAGAACGTTTTCTCAATCTAAGTCTGTTGAACACGCTAAACCAGAAGATCTCATTGAAACCCGAAAGGGAGCTTCACAACAGTCTGGAACAATCAAACCCTCAAGTGCAAGAAGAGTAGCTTAGCTGTTTATTTTTTGTTTATCCGCTCTTTAACAACAAGCCATATAAAGTAAGGCAGTCTTGAAAACTGACGTCCAGCTCTCCATGGTTGAGTGATCAGTCGGAATAACCATTCAAGTCCGAATGAGCGCAACAGCTTTGGAGCCCTTTTCACCTGGTTTGTGGCAAAATCAAAGCCCCCACCTACCCCCATACACACTATTCCTTGTAGTGAGGCTCTATTCTTATAAAGCCAAAGCTCCTGATGCGGAGATCCGAAGGCTACAAACATCAAACGGGGCTTGTAATCAACCACTATAGAAATCGCCTTTTTTGACTCGTTTTCAGTGTAATTTCGTATATTCCTTATACCTTGGAAACCAATCGAGTTAGCTTCGATATGGGCTTGTTTATAGCAATCTGACATAGCCTCTGCTAAATTTCCTTTTCCACCAATAAATGCTACTCTCATGCGCCCTTCTGATGCGACTTTTAGGAGTTTGTCCATAAGGTCTACCCCCGTAAACCTAGGCACGTTTTTCAAACCTAGGATTTGGCCTGCTAGGACAATCCCTACCCCATCATTGATTTTTACCTGGGCCTTATTGATGATATCCCTAAACGCACGTACTTTTTGTGAAATTATGACGTTTTCCGGGTTGACTGATACCACATGATAGAAGTTTTGGGGGTTTTGAAGGTACTTTTTAATTTTCTCTAAGATATCCTTTTCGGACTCTATTCCAATCTCGACTCCTAGTATTTTCATTGTCATGTATTTATTTTACTATATTATAAGTATGTATGTTTTTTATAGAACAGCTTAAAATTGGTGTTTTTGTATAACTTATCTGAACTTTAGATTTGAATTCAAATTTGGGCATAATCATGCAATTTAGGTCAATTTTAACTATTGTAATAATATTTTCCTATGAGTATAAAATTTTACAATTTTTTTTATTCATTTTGAGTCCGTTTTTTCAAGCAAAAAATCACTCTATTATATTATAGGTTAAATTCAGCGTATCGCCTCTCTAAATCGGTCTAGATTTTCGATCCCCGTACCCACTCCACGGATCACACAATAGAGCGGATCGTCCACTACGAAAGCCGAAACCCCCGTATAGTAGGTAATATACCGATCTAAGTTGGTTAATAAGGAACTTCCGCCGGAAAGTACGATTCCTTTGTCAACAATGTCTGCTGCCAACTCCGGCGGTGTTGATGACAAAACTTCCTTTATACCTTCCAGTATTTGTTTCAGAGGTTTTTGGATGCCTTCATTGATTGACTTCTCTCCCACCTCAATAATTTTTGGAAGTCCGGTCTGAAAATCTCGTCCCTTGATCTCCATCATCCGCTCAACATAATCTTCCTTCTCTTCGATTAAGGCCGATCCAATGCGGAATTTCACCTCTTCTGAAGTACGCTCTCCTACAATAAGATTATGTT
>JANWJL010000021.1 GCA_025451885.1 Candidatus Microgenomates bacterium | reverse complement strand
TGTAACGATACGACGCATTCATGTACAAGTAAAAATAACAAAAAAACCTGTGAGCCAAAGGCTGCAGCAAGTACACCAAGTGGTGACGGATCATCATCAAGCGGGGGATCAGGTGGCGACTCAAGTGGTACTGGGGGAACAGGCAGCACAGGTACAGGTGGTGGAAGCACTGCATCCAGTTCGGGAAGCAAATCAGGGAGCGGAGGATCAGGTGGAAGCGGTGGTTCAGGTGGCGGAGGAGGAACAACGACACCCCCTGGAACTGTGCCATCGGTTACAACGCCTTCAATAACCGGTGGAGTGGTATTAAATCTGAAGCTTAAGTTCCAGGGAATTACTAAGCAGCCTGCAAGTCAGTTTAATAAGATGACCGTAAAGATAAGTGTCACCGACACCGTAAGCGGATCAGGAGAATTCACAGCAGATGCATCCGGTATATGGACAGGAAAGGTCACGATCGCAGGAGCTCCGGTTGGGGATAAGATCAGAATTTATGTGAAAGGACCAAAGCACATCCAAAAGCGGATCTGCGTAACAGCGCCAACAGAAACCACACCGGGCAAATACACCTGCCAAGATGCCGGTATTATATTAACGCCGGGAGAAAACACGCTAAACTTTTCAGGCATTCTGCTTCTGGCAGGAGATCTTCCACCACAGGATGGAGTAGTAGATTCTGCTGATGTTTCCTACATCCGTCAGCATCTCACCAGCACGAAAGCAGACGAGCTTGCCGTAGGGGATCTCAATCTGGACGGAGTCATCAGCACGCAGGATTACTCACTTGTAATCGCAGCATTATCAATTAAGACAGACGAAGCTATCAAGTAAATTTGGCATTTGAAATCAGAAGCTGGATATAAGATAGTTAATAATATACATGGATAATACTAAACCCCATCCAAACTACCGGCTCTTCATCGTAATTATTGCAATGCTGGCAATAGGCGTCTGGCTGACTGCGGTTTCTTTATATAAACAAAAACAGGAGCGGGAAGAGATTCCGGCGGTACCTATTAGTCCTGGGACAGGTCAACAGTCAACTGTTCCAACCGTTTCCATAATTAATAAAGGATTGATGCTTGCAAAAAGCAATACGACCTCGGCTCAAGTGGGACAATCCATCGTGTTTACTCCTACATTTAACTCCGAAGGCAAAGACGTGATCGGCTACGATATCCTGGTTAAATATGATCCCGAAGCACTTACATACAGCGGCGCAACTTCTTTGCTTCCGAGTTTTTCAGTGGTACCTGTAGTCTCGGACGGATTGGTTTCGATCACCGGATACAAACCGCCTGAGGTTAAGACCGAGACTGTATTTAAGGACAGCTCGGTTGTCAGAATTGTATTTACGGCAAAAACAAAAGGAAAGCATACAATTTCAGTAGTTCCCACATCAGGCAATCAAACATCCAAGTTTATCGACCCGGATCTTAACAGACTGCATCCGCGCACATCAGCGGTAGATGTAGTCGTTGAATAATAAATGGCTAAGAAAAAGAATAAAAACGCACTTCCTTTAATTTTAGTCCTCCTGGGGCTGGTGATAGTAGCCCTTGCAGTTTTTGCAGCACAAAATAAGCAGACTACAGGATCAAGCGCTTCTACACGGGAAGGAAATTTCTTCAACAGAGTCCTGTGCAGAGTAGTAAAAAACAAAAAGTATTGCCTTCCGCTTCCGACTCCGGACTGCGTGACCCCATCAGGCGGCCAGATGAACGCCCAAGTATGCCTGACGCCAACACCCAAAATGATCTGTGTAAGTCCGAATGGTCCATGTTTCTACCCCTCCCCAACGCCTATACCTGAAACAGTCATAACCGGAATAACTATCTGCGTATTGGCTCCAGGCGGGGTATGTGCGACCCCGACACCTACACCTCGATTTGTTAAAAATCCTCCTGCACCTACATCCACCTGTCAGTGGGCATGTACAGCAAGTTTCCCACCAAATTGTGGCTGTTTTCCTGGTGGTAAATCAGGAGGACCGATACCAGGAAAACATATTAATCAATAAACCAAATGGCAAAAAAACGAACCAAACCCAAAACAAAAAAACAGAATAAGAACTTGATACTGCTCCTCATAATTAGTGGAGTTCTACTGCTTGTTTCATTCCTTGCCATTAAAAATCAACAAACACTTGGATCAAGTGCCAAAACCAATCAAAATTGGACGATGACTTGTAAAAGTGGCACGAAGAAATATACAGTTAACTGTAAAAAAGGAAAGTTGTGTGTATGTGACAAAGGATATCCTGCCGGAAAAAAGCAACAGAATACAGGAGGATATCATTAAGAGGAAGGTGTTAATTAATGGCAAAAAAGAAAAATAAAAAAAATAAAAATCTAGTTTTATTCCTATTAATCGGCCTGGTCGCTTTACTTGTTGTAATGTTTGCAGTTCAAAAGCAACAAACCATTGATTCATCAGCAATTGAAGCTAAATGTGGCAAAATTGGCCAGAAATGTTGTAAAAGACTTGTAAACGGAAGAACGCAAAACTATTGTAAGGAAGGTGGTTGTTCAAGCACTGGAAAATGTGATTTTTATGGACCGGCTAAGCCTTTAAAAAGGGCCACGCCAACGCCAAGACCAAAATCAAAATAATGAAAGGTGGTGCTAATTAATGGCTAAAAAAAAGAATAAAAACAAAAATCTGATTTTCTTTCTCATTGTTGGAGCGGTGCTTTTAGGAGTTGTATTGTTTGCAGTTCAAAAACAGCAGACGGTCGGATCGAGCGCAAAAGAAAAAAAATGTTTTCGATTTACTTCTAACAATAAGCCAGTTCAAATTAAATGTCAACCTGTTCCTACAGGCCTAAATTCAGGTCGGGGAACAGGTGGTAGAGGCGCCGGCGCAGATGGAAAAAAAACTATTAAACAACCGAAGAACCCAAAAGAAAAATAATCGAGGAGGTGTGATTGATGGCTAAGAAAAAAGCAAAAAAACAAAATAAAAGAAAAAAGAGCAATCTATTTCTATTTCTCATCATTGGGACGCTCCTTTTGCTGGCATCCGTACTGGCTGTTAAAAATCAACAGACCATAGGATCGTCTGCAGCAACTAAAAAGAAATGTCCTTCGATAATGGGTCAGAGAAACAAATATTGTTGTCCAGCAAATGCACCTTTATCAAATGGAAGAAGATGTAGGAATAGCGGGGACACTTGTTTAAATGATATTTGCCGCATAAAGGGGTATAACAAATTGCCCCCTCAAAAACCGGCAAACGGAAAAAATGACTAAAACGGGAGTTTTTAGTTGCAAAAAGTTGAAATTTTATAGATAATCATGAAAAGCATGAAAAGAGTTGCGGTTTATCTTTCAGTTGTCCTGGGGTTCTTTCTCCTTCTTGCCGTTTCCGCAACATCGGCACAAGCTGCATTCCTCAAATTTGATAAATCAACGGTCAGTGTAAACAGCGGAGAGAGTTTTGACATCGGTATTGTCGTTGATGCCGGTACAGACTCTATCACATCCGTTGATGCGTATGTTTTATACGACTCAACCGTTCTTGAACCAGGAACAGTGACCAATGGCACATTCTTCCCCACGGTTTTAAACGACATTACCTCAACCAGAGTATACGTGGCAGGATTAGTAGATGATCCGGCAACATCAAAGACAGGATCTGGAACGATTGCAACAGTTTCATTCAAAGCACTTAAGGCCGGTACGGTTACCCTAAGTTATAACTGTGGCCAGACTTCCGAAAATTCACAGGTCATCAAAAACGACATCAACGCTACCGACATCATTGTCTGTGGATCCAACGAAACAGCATCGGTTACCGCGTCAGGATCTGCTGTAGAGCCTACCAGCACACCTTCGGCATCCATTACGCCGACAGAGCTTCCCAAAACAGGAGTATTTGATAATCTGGTAAAAGTTGCGGTACCGGGCATGATTTTGTTATTACTTGGTGGAGCCCTTAAGCTTTTCCTGAAATTTTAAGTTACAATAGCCGTTAATGGAAAACAAAAAAACTATTAAGATTGCCTCGATCGTCGTCGGAGTCATCCTCTCGATTCTTATCGTCGTCATCGGGTTTAACCTCGTCCAGAATGTCTTCACCAGAGCATCTGACTCAGAGCCAAGAGACGTATTGGTCTCGGACAAGACAGAAAACAGCGCAAAGATCACCTGGAGTACCGGCGCCGAGTCAGAAGGAGTGGTGCAGTACGGTCTTTCACCGACATCGCTGAACTCGGTCGGTCAGCCCGAGACCCAAAAAAGTCTTGCCCACAGCGTAGCTCTGACATTACTCTCACCTGCGACGACCTATTATTTCCAGATCTCAATCGGCGGAAAGACATATGACAATGGGGGTGTCCCATGGACCTTTACCACGCTTGATAAAAACCAAAGTACCTCATCTGCAGGACCTGTACTTTCGCCAACAGTAGTACCAACCACGGTCTTAAATGCTACTCCGAGCACAGCGCCTCCGGCAACGGTCTGTGCAGAAGCTAGCGGAAGCAACTGTGAAGCGATCAAATCAAAACTTGGAAAAGGATGCAGTACGCAAGACTACTTCAAGTGTATAAGAAGACTTACCGCAACACCTGCCCCGTAAACTAGTAGTTTTTAGACCATTGAACTCCTCATTCCTTAGTGTCATCCTGAACTTACCACATGTCATCCTGAACGTTAGTGAAGGATCCAGCGAAGCGAATATGAGAAGGGTTTATTTCGTTTACATACTTACAAATCACTCCAATACTGTTTTATATACCGGTATAACAAACAATATTTCAAAAAGGACATTTCAACATAAGAACTCACGAGATTCTTTTTCAAGTAACTACAAGCTTTATAAGCTTGTTTGGTTTAAGGAATTCAATTCTCCGATAGATGCAATTCGGGCAGAAAAGAAAATAAAAGGGTGGATTAGATTAAAGAAGTTATCATTAATCACCGAGAAGAACCCTCAATGGCAGAATTTACTAAACTAACCGCTTCGCTAGATTCTTCGGCTTCGCCTCAGAATGACAATAAAGTACTCCTATAAAATTCCGGTCCCTAACGCTTGCGCAGGGAGAAGTAGATGAAGAAAGAAATTTAGGATAGGTGACATAATCGCCGTAAGCATACTCTGTCCTCCAAGCGGAAGCAGTAAAAGCAATAAAAAGATTAGTCCGTATCTCTCCAGCTGATACCATTCACGCGCACGCTCCGCAGGAAGCACTCCGCCTACTACTTTAAACCCATCAAGAGGCGAAACAGGAAGTAGATTCAAGATGGCAAGTGCCAGGTTGATGATGATCATCTGAAGAAATAAGAGAGTGAAGAATTCATTTGGTCCAATAAAGCGCAAGAGGACCGCTGCAATGGCTGCAAGCACAAGGTTTGATGCAGGCCCAGCGAAGGCGATAAGCGCTGAATCACGGCGTGGATCTTTCAGGTTAAAAGGATCAATTGGTACAGGTTTAGCCCATCCTATCAATATGGGCGAACCGGTAACAGCCAGAAAAAAGGGAAGAAGTATTGAGCCAAAAAGATCAATATGGGGGATAGGGTTTAGGGTTAGTCTACCTGCGACTCTGGCAGTAGGATCCCCAAGCCTGTCCGCAACATATCCATGGGTAATCTCATGGACGATGACCGAGAAAATAAGGATGATGATATTCACCAACATGCTGCTATTATACAAAGAACAATTGTCATTCTGGGGAGCGAAGCAACTCCGGAATCGATTCTGGGCAAGCCAGAATGACGAATGATAGCCCTTTGAGGGAATTGAAAATGAGGCTAAAATATGCTATCATTACATATTCATTCGTAATATATTGCTATGTCAGTCTGTTATCACTGTGGAAAAGGAATATTGCTGGGAAGATCCCACACCCATCACAGAGGTGTTGCTGGTGGACGATGGAAGAAACGAGCTCCTAAGACCCAAAGAACCTTCCGGCCAAATCTTCAGAAAGTCCAGATCATGGAAGACGGTAAAAAGGTTACTGTGAAGCTCTGTGCAAAATGTCTCAAAAGAATTCACAAAGATAAGCGCGATGGTGTAAAGCCGTTTCTTGCACTTGCTGCGTACGAGATGAAACCTCCTGAACACCCAGTTGTAACGGCTTAACGTCATCCTGAGCGTGTCTTTGTCATCCTGAGCGTTAGCGAAGGATCTAGACGAAGTCGCTTCGCTGGATTCTTCATTTCATTCAGAATGACATTGATTTAAACAGTCTTTATCTTGACCAGGCGGTCTCCTTTTTCCTCGTAAAGTGTAGCTTTTTGTTCAAGACTCCGTTGTGTGAAAAGGACGCCTGCAAGATGGTCGATCTCATGCTGGACAATGATGGAATTGAGCCCTGAAAACCAGTTGGTATGGGTTTGTCCTTCAAGGTCAAGGTAGCTTATCTGTACCTTTTTGGCTCGCTTCAATGGCGCCCAGATCCTCGGCACCGAAAGACAGCCTTCCATCTTCTCTTCATCTTTTTGAGAGCCGTCATGCTTTCTTTTTTTTCTTCTTTTTTCGACAAGCTCTCCCGTCATCTGTAGGACCTTTGGATTTATGAACACCTGGGTTTCTGCGGAAGGTTTCGTTTTTATGATAAAAAGCGCCAGTGAGTAGCCGACCTGAGGGGCCGCAAGTCCGACTCCCTGCGGATCTGATTGATTAATAAGCGTTTCCTCCATCTCCAACACCAGTTTCTTAATCCTTTTATCGATCTTATGGACAGGCTTTGCAGGAGTCGTAAGAACTTTGTCGGGAGCGGTTAGGATGTTTAACATTGGTTAGCGTCTTTTTTTATTGTAGGACATAAGAAGCAAGATTATGTTGAGTACGAATACCGTAAGAGCCATATACGGGAAGGTCATAAAGCCGTAGTAAAAAGAGTAGCCCTTGATGCATGAGACGCCTGCTATAGCCGGATTGCAGCCGACCGGCAGCGCATTGGGAAACAGATGAAGAGAGTAATGGTAGGCTGCCACAAGAGCCCCGATTGCATTAAGGATGATAAGATACGGAGTCAAAACGCGCTCATTCCTGACAATGGCGACATACGAAAGTATGATCTGCGGATACATCACGATCCTTTGATACCAGCACAGCACACAGGGTGTAAATTTCACTATCTCAGAAAGAAAAAGACTGGCCAAAGTTGCGGTAAGCGAGAGCCCAAAGACAAAATAGTAACTTCTAGGGCTTACAAACCGCTTTAGTTTGGACCATCCCTTAGCCTTAAACAGTTTTTGACCCACAAAAAGAAGAGCCATTGCAGCCAATACAACATTTCCCAATAAGGCAAGGGTTGCGATCACGTGGATGCCGGTTTGCGCCATGACGGATATTATATAATAAACTCAAAGATGAGACTATCGCTTTGCATAGCCACTTATAACGAAGAGAACTTCCTGCAGTTTCCCTTAGATTCATCCTACGACTTCGTTGACGAGGTGATAATCGTCGACGGTTCCTCGACTGACAACACGGTGCAAAAGGCCAAAGCATATGGAGACAAGGTAACGGTCTATAAGGAGGACAATCCGCCGATGTTCCATATCAATAAGCAAAAAGCGATCGAGCGGGCAAGCGGGGACTGGATACTGCAGCTTGATGCGGATGAGGCTGTCACACCTGAACTTAAGCGTGAGATACTCGATGTAGTAACCGGAGGAGGGGATAAAAAAACAGTAGCGTACTGGATTCCGCGGAAGAATTATTTCCTGGGAAAGTTCCTTACCAAGGGAGGAGTTTACCCGGATTACACGATACGTTTGTATAAAAAAGGAGTTGCCCATTTTCCATGCAAAACAGTGCACGAAAACGTAGCGGTAAAAGGAGCGATAGGACATCTTAAAAACGATCTATTGCACTACGCAGACCCCAAATTCGACCGGTATCTGAAGCGCTGGAAGCGGTATTCAACGCTTGATGCAAGAATAATGATAAAGAACAAGGAAAAGCCCGACATGTTGTCCTACTTTATCATAAAGCCTATCAGGTGGTTCCTCTCGGCCTACGGAAGGCATAAGGGATTTTTGGATGGATGGCAAGGGTTTGTCTTCGCTTTCTTTTCCTCGATCCGTTTCTGGAGAATTTACACGGAGTATCAACGTCTGAAAAAGCTTTAATTCGTCATTCTGGCTTGTCCAGAATCGATTCTGGATGCGCTTCGCTAACCAGAATGACATTATACTCTCATGCTCCTATTTTGAAGTCTACAATATCCCCTTCGCGCATCACATAATCTTTTCCGGCCATTTGTACTCTTCCTTTTTCGCGTGCACCGGCCCAGCCGTTTGAGTTCTTGAAGTCATCAAACGAAACGATCTCTGCTTTTATAAATTTTTTCTCAAAATCCGTGTGGATGACTCCGGCTGCCTGGGGTGCAAGAGTGCCTTTTGTGATAGTCCATGCGCGGGCTTCGATCTCCCCTGCGGTAAGAAAAGAGATAAGGTTTAGAATCTCATACGCCCTTTTGATAAGCACATCAAGAGAGTTTTCAACAAGGGGATTAAAGACGATGAACGAAGCATTTTTCGGGAGGATTTCAGTGATCTGTAAACTGGTTTTTTCCGGGTTCTCAAGTTGCTCGAGCGAACAGTTCACACAATAGATCACAGGCTTAAGCGTCAAGAGATTAAGTTGTTTGATCATTGTTTTCTCTTCATCTGAAAGACTCTGATTCCGTACAGGAGTTCCTTCATTAAGTTTTGTCCTCGCACTTTGCACCAATTCGAACATTGCGATCTCCTCTTTAGAAGCTTTACCACGCGGCTCTTTATATTTTTCAAGAGTCGCAAGGTCGGCGAGCATAAGCTCTTCTTCGATCACCTGCAGATCTTCTTTCGGGTTTATTTTGTCGGCTACATGGGTGACATTTTTGTCCTCAAACAGGCGTACCACATGGGCTATGGCCGAAACCTCACGGATATGGGAAAGAAATTTATTGCCCAAACCTTCTCCTTTTGAAGCACCTTTAACCAGTCCTGCGATATCATAAAACTCTACGATCGCAGGTACTATCTTATTTGTTTTTACAATCTCGGCAAGAACAGGAAGGCGCTCGTCCGGTACTTCTATAACACCGACATTCGGTTCGATCGTTGCAAACGGATAGTTTGCCTCAAGAGCCACCTGCTTTTTCAACAGCGCATTAAAAAGTGTAGACTTTCCGACATTCGGAAGCCCTACGATACCAATAGATAGTTTAGCCATAGAGTATTATAACAGTAGGCTTATGTAGCCTTCAGAGCGAGTTTGACTATTCTGATTCCTTCTTCTTGGAATTCAATTGTTGCTGAACCGGCATACTTATCGCGTAATTCTTCAAGGATCGCATCTTTTCGCTCTTTCATCTTTTTGATTCTTACAAGATCTGCCACTTCCGGCAGTACATCAACCGCTATTTTCATCATATCTTTCTGTTTTCCTCTTTTTATTGCAATGTCAATATTCTCCCTCATTTCTTCTTCATCTTTTAATCCAAAAACACCCGAGGTAAAACATATTTCTGAAATTCTCATCAAGGCATCTATTATCGCAGCATCATCAGCACCTTCTAATATAGACTCTCCCCAAGTAAGTAGTTCATCCCGAGTGAATGTTTGTCTCGTAGGATCAGCGGGATCGACAAAAACCACTGTCTCATCCTGCTCCATATAATCATCGTCTATGCTTAAGTAGGACCCTGCCATTCTTGTATAGCCGTAGATGATGAACTTTCCTTTAGGCTCGAGCTTCTCAATTATATCTTGGATCACCGCGCGGAAGAGGGGAGGACGTAGGTAGCTCATAAAATTACTCGCTACAACTAGGTCGACAGAGTCAATGTCTAGGTGCTCAAAAAGCTTATTTATAGATTGTGAAGTAGTGATGGAGTAACCTATTGATACCGCTTGAATCATCTCGTTCTCAGGAGTTAGTGACTCGGGAAAAACCGTTTCTTTAAGGAAATCATCCTCGGTCTCGGCATCGGTAACAGAAACAAATCGCAGTGTGGAATCCATAGACTGTCCTCGCAATAAACCTCTGCATCTTCTACTTTTACTGGGTGACGTTAAGAAATCACGGGTAAAATTGCCATATCCCGCTCCGAGATCGACTACAATTACTTGTTTTCTTCCTGATTTTTTAGCCCTTTCGAGAGATTTCCGTAGCGTAATATCGATTTCAGGGAACGTAGGAAAGGAATAGCGCATATGATGCTCAAAAGCCGAGAGTCCACGAGAGTGTGAGTGTTCCCATCCTTCATCTGTTGGCAGTATGCCTCTGTAAACATTTACCATTGGGGATTCAGGTCTACTCATAGGGGACTATTATAACAGCCTAACAGAGTGGTTTTGAAAGAGTCTAGTCTTGAAAGAATAAGTGCTCTATAGTATACTATAGGACATGAACAAGGAACTCCAGCCAATTAAAGATATTGCTCAAGACAGAGCTTCTTTGGAAGGTAAAATTACCCTCGTAGGTAAGGTACGTGAGAGTTTAAATACGGGAGAGTTTACCGTGCCAGAAAAAAGAATTACTCCAGGATCAACAATTGATCAAGCGCTAGAGGTTGGTAGATTCAATAAAAAGAAACACGAAGCTGAAAAAAGACTACGTGAGAAAATTCAATCAACAATTCAAAAGAGTGATACGGAGATCAAAGCTCTGGACGAGCAGGTCGAAGCATTGGCTCCTTCGTATATTTCAGCTCTTCAAGAATTAATTAACAGCGCAACCGAAGCTAGTGAAAAAGTCGCCGATGGAAGCTTGTCAGAAGAAGAATTTAGGCTTCAATATGAGGAACTAGACGAGGTATCTTCGCTTCCCGAAGAATTACCAGGACTTAAAAGAGGGATAGAGAGATTACAAGCACCTCCCGCAGAGCAAGAAGAGAAGTTTGAAGAAGAAACTATGGGAGCATTCAGCTTCCTGTCCGGAAACAAGATCAAGATCGGTGAAGAGGACATTATAGATGCTAACAAAGAGGGTAGTCGCACCTCTACAACTCAAGGAGAAAGAAGAATTAAAGTGCTGAAGGCCTTACTCGCTCATCGAGGAGAGCAGATGCCATCATCGGACTTATGGAGAGAGGCATTTGGGGACGAGCCGTATGACCCTGCACATATGAGAAGCATCAGAAAATGGCTTGAAGGGTACATTACGCATCAAGGAAATCCAATTATCAGGTATACAGATAGACGTCGGTACTCTTACTATGAAGTTATAAATTTTCCTGAAGAAAAAACACTTGTTGATGAAGAAAGAATTGAAGATCCGCAGGATGATTCACCATCTAATACACAGGAACAATCCGAAATCGTAGAAGAAGTTAGTGAAGAAGATGGATTGGTTCGCGAAGATAGAGCCAGAGCACCACAACCTACACACGAAGAACTGGTTGAAGAATTTCTTAGGGAAGAAAGAGAAAACGCAAAGGACGACGATAATGGGTGGTATGACTATTACTACGGAGTCATAAAAGAATGCGATAAAGACCTTGGAGGACTTGACCCGGAAGGAGTCACCATAGGCGTTGCTAGAGTAGTATTTCCGTTTCTCAACAAGAGCATAGTACGAGCTGCTTTTGAAAGAAATGTGCTTACCAAGCGTAGCTTGCCAAGCGGGACAGGCGGCGTTCTTCTTACTCACGACGCATTAATAAGGTTATATGTCGATTATGTAGTTAAAGAAATAGGCGGAATGCCACGTCAAGAAAAGGTTGCATTTGAACGGGCATTAAGACAGTATAAAAAAGACAAAGAGCAAGAAGCAAAAAAGAAAAAAAGTTAGGTATGGTTTTGGACCCGCATACTAGTTATAGACTATTATAACAAGGAGAATATTACTCGCCGAAGAATTTAATTCTTAGATCCACTGCCGTCGGATGTCTAAGTTTAGCAAGGGCCCTGCTGATATAAGTGTGTATATTTTCTGGTCTGGTTCCTAGTATTTTAGCAAGTTGGCGATTGCTTTTAGGATGCGGTCCATATGCTCCTAAGAATGCAATAAACTCTCTTTCATCGAGGAGATTTCTGATTTCCTTAATAATGTCCGGCGTGTCCACGTGTTTTAAACCATCTTCTTCTGTATTTTTATCGGACGCGACAAGGTCACCGAAGGTAGTATCCCCGTCTACTTGTAAAGGTCTATCGAGATATGTCACTTGGTATTTATAACCTATGTATTCCTTTACTACTTCGCGTTCGAGGTGAGATTCACTAGTGAGTTCATCCAATGTAGGACTTCTTCCATATCTTTGTACAAATCGTAGCTCGGCATCATCAATCATTTTTATGTAATCACCAGCATGGACAGGTAGTCGGATCATTCGTCTTGTATTTGCTTTTGCTCTTTGGATTGACTGCCGTATCCACCTCACCGCATATGTAGAAAATTTAGTACCTTCATGATGGTCAAACTTGCGCGCAGCAGTTTGAAGACCAAAATACGCTTCTTGAAAAAGGTCAGGGGTCGGCATATCCTCTGTTTCCAATCCATACTTTTTGATTACAAACGGGATAAGTCTCAGGTTGTGCTCGACGAATTCGTTAAGACAGTCGTTATATGCTTGTAGAGCGTCTCTTTCTTCACTGTCAAGAGTGGGTAGAGTTTTAGTAACATTCAGCGAACCACTCAATGCTTTCCAAGCAATACTGGGATTTAGAGAGTTTAATGTATGCCATGCTTCATCTCTTTTCACAGCAAGTTCGCCTTCCTCCTCCCTTGTAAGGGGTTGAAGATGCGCGCGCAACAACAAGTCACCTATAGAAGCATTTTCATCCGGAATAAATACGAAACGTGGCTCAGATTTCTTTCGTTTTCCAACAACGTGCGATTCACGAGTTCCGCCTCTATTTGCGGGAGGTCTTTCGGTGGGCATAAAGCGCAATTGTAACAGTTTGGTAAAGTTTTTAATACCAGACTTGAATAC
>JANWJL010000020.1 GCA_025451885.1 Candidatus Microgenomates bacterium | reverse complement strand
TTTTTCCGTTATCGCAATTGTATGTGTCATCCTTACATAAACGACCATTACTTAAATCTTTAGGACCACAACATTTCTCCCCAGCTCCACCACAGGCTTTGTTGGGAGTACTGTCTTTGGCAGCCGGAGCAGGAGGAGCGCTTTTATCTGCCGCAGCTGGCGCAGATTTTCCACTTGCTCCACATGTTCCCGTTCCCGTTTTGACTGTACCAGCAGGGCAATCACATTTTTTGCTAGCCCCCGTGCCCTTACAAATCAGGTCTCCCCGACAGACTGCAATTCTTGTATACGACGGTCCAACTAAAGTTTCGCAGATTGCACCAATCCCCACCGTTGGAAGAGCTGCTTCAGATCTTAAGACTTGCTGTTGCTGAACTATAGAAACAGAAGAAGTAAGAAGCGCGAGGAAGAGAAAGCTAAAAATTAGTTGAAAGATCGAGTGTCTTTTGAAAAGACTTTTGGGCGGAGTTTTACGTCTCATTTATCTTCTTATATAACGGTATAATAATCAGCACCTTCTGTCAAGCTAAGACACTACTGCATCTGCATATGCCATTTGTCCCATGAAATCGGAAATCCGAGTCCAAAATTACCTGCATTAGCATGTGCCCAGTTCAGATCTCCATCAACGTCCACCGCAAGTCCTTTTTCGTGCATAGAGGTACCCGGCGCAGCTGAACCCTGTCCGCCTGTATCTATTACACACTGCGCCTGATTCTCTCTGGTACGAAAAGCTGACCAGACATATAGATTTACTCCTGCAGCGTGGGCAGCGTTAAGTAGGGCTTGGGTACGGCTCGCAAGATCCGGGTTCACCAGTCCGAGATCGGTATTTCCTGCACAACAATTTGTTATATTGCTTGAGCCCGGGATTAGAGTACACGCTCCTTTTCCGGCCGGAGGCGGTGGCGCTTTTCCTGCGGGTGGAGGAGGAGTTTTTGCAGATGGAGGTGGAGACTTTGGAGCAGTTTTGCCGGAGGGTGGCGGTGGTGGAGACTTTGGGGATGAAGATTTATTGCCGTTAGATGGAGTTTTTGTCGGAGATGCCGGCTTAGTAGTCGGCGCGACAGTAGGAGTTGATCCGGATGGTCCTCCAATGATCTGATCGTCGGTCTTTACAGACAGCGCTGCGAGGATGAGTGAATAATCCTGCGTTGTAATTGCACCGTCAAGATTTAGATCTCCTTTTTCAATTATCTTAGGGTCAGAGCTGCCAATATTTTGTCTGACAAAGGCAATGTCGGATGCATCCACTACTCCGTCCTGTGGTGGCAGATCGCCTGCCAAAAGAAGAATTTTTGAAAAATCCGTATCATTCTCTCCTTTTTTTAAGGTAATACTCGCTATCTTGCATGCATAGATACCGGGTCGGGTTTCTGTGGGAATCGGTTCGCAGATTTTTTTTTGGATGTGAAACGGTCCTTTTACAAAAACCGATAAAGCACTGTCTGTCGGTGCAGCGTCGAACGATGCAATGCCCGACCAGACGCCGTTTTGATCAACAGTAAAGTTGACGGTCTGCGACATGTCATTGGAAAGTGTAATTTTTACCGGAAGACTCGTCTGCACGCCGGGGGGCCTTGTAGTAATCCCTTGGAACTTCAGTTTCATATTTATCGTCAGCGCTGCTGTGGCAAAGACGCTGATTTCATCTGTTTTATTTCGTATAAAACCACTTTCTACCGAGTCGGTTTCATCAAATACTAAGGGTGCGTTTCGTTCAACTGCCTGTGACGTATACACTTTACGCTGCTCGTTAATAGCCACCGAAGATGTTAAAAGAGCAAGAAATAGAAGAGTAAAAATGATGGGAAAAATGTTATGTCGCCTGAAGATCGTCCGTTGAAAACTTTTTGGTTTCATCGTTACTTTTTCTTACTATACATAATACGATACGTGAGTCGGAAACCAATGTCAATGTAGAACGTGTTGACAATTCGAAATTTGTTTTTATAATACTTTCTATGGCAAATCCGATAAAACCTTCAAGAAATGTATCACTCTCTGATTTACCAGATCTTTTGACCATCCGCGAAGTTGCCAATCTTTTACGTGTTTCCCCTCTTACCATAAAGCGCTGGGGGAAAAAGGGAAAGCTTCCTGCAATCCGAATAAATTCACGGGGTGATAGACGGTACAAGAAAGAGGTTGTCACCCGTCTACTCGGCGTAGACACTGAGGAGTAACTAAGGTCCTCCACCTTGAGTTTCCTGATGAGCTCTCTTCATATTAAGATACGTCATAAGAAGCATCAAGACACTGATCGTTCCTGCAACTTTAGCTGTTTTTTTTGATACTTCTTTGGTATGAGCAGATTTCATAGTTGACTCTTGTTCTTTAACTACATCTTCTGAATATCCTCCGGCTCTTAATGCGTCCAGATATTGACCCCGTAGTGTTCTGTCGCCTACCGATCCTGATGCTATATCCTGGACCTTCAGAAAAAGCTCTCCTGAATCTCCGTCTTTCAATAATGAGCTAACCTCAGATGGCAGATTGCCGTCTTTATCTTTCAATGTATTCTGAATTATGCCTTTACAAAATTCGTCGAAATGGTTTTTTCCTCCAAGTTTTTCCACCTTTACTTTATTATCGTCTATGGTAATTTCACCGGACTCTTTTGCGGTCACAAGAGTTTTAATTTCTCCTTTTTCTCCATCTATTTTTGATGCTTCTGACAATAACTCTCTTTGTTCCTGAGCTGTTTTTGCGACCTCTGCCTGTGCACGGAGTTCTTGTGCCCGAGCCTGCAGTCCCGCTATTTTTACCTCAACACCCTGGGCAACCCCTACAGGATTGCTAAGGTCCTGCCGTATAAGATCATCACCTGCCCGGATCAGTGCTCTTGAATCACCTAAAAGTCCTTCTAAGATCGTCCTTTCGGTGCCCGGTTTGGCTTTATCAAGGTTTACCAAGAAAGTCTGCAGCTCCTGTCCTTCCTTTTTTCCCGCATTCCTTGCCTCCTCCCGCTCCGCAGCCTCTTGTAGTTCTTTTGTTAATTTATTAGAGCGCTTTTCTGCTTTTTCTGTGTCTTTTTTTTGCTTTTTTTGATGCTTGTCTACATCTATCTGGTCCGTGACTACTCCGTCTGATGTTGCGACAAGCAATGTTTTTTTTGGTTTGGATTGCTTAGTTTCCTTCGGTTTAGGTTTGGGTGGGCCTTCAAGTATTACTACCATTTTATCCGTTCATCTTAAATTCCAATACCTTTTTGACCATATTATTGGCGTCATCATAGTTACCGGACTTAATAAGGTTTGAGACCTGGTCGATAGCCTTGTGCTCATAATGTGTCTCGTAGGCGTTCATAATAGCGTGAACCAATGGCGCCAATTCTGTATGCTTATCGTCAAGCTTGACCGCATTGCTGTAGAGCTGTTCGATCGTCATACCAGGCTTAATCAGATCCAATGTAAGCTCTGCAATCTCTGTCATCTGATCGTCTGTAAGTTTACCTTGTGAAGAAAGCTGCTGAAGAATCTTAACTACCTGAAGCTCGATAAACCGGCGGAATTCGTCTGCCTGTTTATGCATATATAAACGATAGATGAATCCGCTTTGAATTGCAATATTGAAAATAAGTTTAGGTATACTTAACTCATGCTCTGTCCCAACTGCTCAGAGATGATGAAATCAGACTATTACGATGGTCAGTATGTCAGTCATTGCTCAAGCTGTGGAGCCAGCTTTTTTGAGGCAAACGGAATAAACAGAATCACCTTTGATACAGCTTCCAAACTTTCAGCCGATAAATACAGAAATGTTATATCGCCTGCTGAAAAGCTTTGTCCCAAGGACTTCACTCCATTCAATGCGCTTTCCAATACCGAAGCTATTCCCTCTAATCTCGTTCTGTTTGAATGTCCTACGTGTGGAGGAGTATTTGCTTACCCGAGCGACCTTGTAAAATTCAAAAAAGCCCAGGGTGCGAAGATTGATTACTTCAAGACCTGGGAAAGACCGTTTGCTTCGGTACATTCTGTACTGGTCATTTTTGTGATCCTTGTGCTTTCAGCCGCAACAATATTGACGTTTAATACTATTCAAAATAGGACTTCAGTAAGTTCCGAAGCCAGTGATTTGTTCAAATCATTGACTATAATCCAATCAGGACATTATAGGATATTAAGCTTCCGGACAAGTACCCCGCTCAAATCCCAGATAATTATCACAAACAATAGGGATGGCTCAAGGATATTTAAGGATATTTCAAAGGAATTTTCCAAGTACCATCAGCTTGTTCTTACGGACTTGGATGAAAAAACACCATACAGCTATGAAATCGTTCTAAGCGATAAGAATGGAAATAAGATTAAGACCGGGACAAGAAGGCTTGTCCTGACAAGATGATTTGACTATGAAAAAACTCTATATTGGACTGGGAAACCCAGGCCGGGAATATGAACGCAACCGCCATAATGCAGGTTTTCTATTCGTTGATTACGTACTTTCTCAACCTTTGATTAAGATACTAAACACCGACGATAACAAAAAATTACAGTCTGTTATTGCGAAGGTTGAAATGAACTCATCAAATTTCCTTTTTGTAAAGCCTCAAACCTTCGTGAATAACTCCGGACCTGCTGTAAAAAGTGTTTTAAGTTTTTTTAAATATGAGGCCGGTGATCTGGTGGTAGTATACGATGATCTTGATATTGAACTCGGACAGTTTAAAATCCATGATGGTCTAGGCCCAAGAACTCATAATGGAGTCCTCTCCATAGAAAACGCCCTTAAAACCCAGATCTTTACTCAGATTCGTATAGGTATACACAACCCTCAAACCAGGACCACAGACTCTGAAGAAGTAAAGTTGAGTGGCGAAACATATGTACTGCAGAACTTTAGCGGTGAAGAACAGGAAAAGCTGGAAAAAGAAGTCTTTCCCCGTATCTTTGAGCAATTAAAACATTTGACTTGACAAAGAACTTCCTGTTGTTCATAATAAAATGTAACTTATGAAAGTAACGATGTATACCATCAATAGTTGCCCATTCTGCGACCAAGAACGAACCTACCTCCAAGCAAAAGGCATCGCCTTCGAAGAAAAAAACCTGGATCAAAACCGTGAATTTCTCAATGAAATGCTTGCTGTAGGAGGAAATTTCAAAGGCGTGCCGGTGACGAAGGTGGAAAAAGACGATGGAACCAGTACTGTCTTAAAGGGTTTTACAAAAGAGGAGTTTGATCAGGCATTAGGCGCTACTACACCTGCGGTCCAAGCAGCTGACCCGGGAAAACCAGCAGATCAACCTGCAGTACCTCCTCCAGCAACGCCCGAACCAACGGTACCGCCTGTTGTTGAGCCACCAGCAGCACCCGAGCCACCAGTTACACCTGAACCTCCGACCACACCAGAGCCACCTGTACAGGCAGCAAGCGACAACACACCCACTCCTCCTTCAGATCAGCCTGCAACACCGCCTCCTGTTACTCCTGAACCGACGACACCACCTGTTGTTGAGCCACCTGCAGCTCCAACAGAACCGACGACACCACCACCTGTACCTTCAACTCCTGACCAGACACAAACAGCAGCAAACGATCCTTTGGCTGCAATCTTAAAGGATCTTCAGTCTAAAGCTGCAGACACACCACCCGGACCAGGTACACCTCCTGGTGGAAGCGATATGCCCACGACCCACGTCCCAACAGATCAACCGGCTCCACCACCGGTAAGTGATCCAACGCCGGCACCAGCAGATCAACCACCAGCAGAGCCTCCAAAACCTTCATCTATCCCCGACTTCCCAAAGTAATCGGTATCGTATAATATAACTCATGAAGTCTATACGCGATGTTCTTGAGCGCTTTGATCCTTTGGAAGACCGCTATGTATCCCGAGAGTACCAGGCATACGGAGTCAACCTTGCCCAGAAACTCGGTGATGAGAAGCATATCAGTATGTATATCAAGTTTGCCAAAACTATCCCAAGGCCGATCCTTGATAAGGCATACAGATTTGTCTCGGATGCTAATGCGAAAAATAAAGCCGCCCTATTCATGTGGAAACTAAAAGAGCTGGGAGCATTCAAACGGCCTAAAAAAGAGGAGTCTTAAAAATATCCGAAGGCCCAGTAGCCGATCGATCCTATACCTTCGCCCCGTATCGTTTCTGTCTTTTCCTTTGCCGATTGTTCGTCCTCAAACCAGATGATATGGTATGCAGATCCGGGATCCACATAGTCCATCTCATTTTCCTTGGCTTTAGCATCCCTAAACGGTACGCAGTTGGTCTTGCCGCAGCTGTCAAGATATTTTTTGTGGATTTGATTCAATGTTTGCGCTGTAGCAGGCCGTACCGGCCTTTTCTTCTCATCCACCACCCAGTCGTATCCATACATTCCAAACAAAACAGTAAGTTTTTCAGGCGGGACATGGTCGGTGAAATCAGAAAGCATCAGCTCCATATCATATCCAAACTTTTCTCTACCCTTAAGGGGAAAGTTCGGACCGGGCTCTCCGTTGCTTTTGCTGAAATCATAGGCCATGATCATAATCTCATCGCTGTGACTGCCTAAAAACTTCATGTCATACGGTCTTTTCCGGTAAAAACGGTCGCCGTAGATGGTCAAAGCAAAGCTTAGATTGCTTTCTTTTGCTAAAGAATAATAATCCGAGACAAATGAGTTCATATCCGGGATAACAGTGTCAAAAAGACTAAACAGTTCAAAATCAAAGACGATTCCGTCAAATTTGTTCTCTTTGGCAAGCTGTATTGATTCGTCCATTATGGCTTTTTGTGCATCTTTATTTTGAAGCACCGCTAAATTTGTCTGGGAGTTGGTCATCTTCACAGTCAGGAATTTTTTTGAGTTTTCAGGGACAATGCTTAGGAAGTCCGATATGCTCTGGTATCCTTCATCCTCGGTAATAATACCTCCTGTGCCTCCGGTAACGCCGAAATAGATGTAGCGATTGTAGTTGTCAGGAAGGGCCGATCCGTCGAGCGACCATGAAGGGACGAAAAGCGAGGTCTGGGTGATCTCTACCTTTTCTTTTTCTTCAACAACATCTTGCTTGACCTGTTTCTGCTTTGGGATGGGTATCGCCGGATCACCGTTAAACTGAAAATAGGTAAAGACTGCTCCGGTCAGAAAAAGAAGAAGGGCGATAAGCAGCCGATACCTCCGCATCTACTAATTATAAATCTTTTTGAAGCTCTTATCTATTTATTCCGTTGTACCGTGGGGGTCCATTATGATTCGTCCAATGATCTTTTCAACTTGTTTCTTTTTTCACCGATAACATGAATGGTTGTGTTTATTATTTTACTTTCAATTTTGCCTGGATTTACTACAACGACCGGGATTTTAGGATGTTTTTTGATTGCTTGCTTTTTTCCGGCTCGAGAAGATTTTACCTGAATTGGAAACCTTCCCATGTCGGTGATTATCCAAAAATCTATGCCGTGTCGATCGTCAACTGGGTCTGCTTTTTCTATTCCGGTGAACCATCTCGGCACTCTTTTTTGTTCCAAAGCGGTTTCTATCAAGCTCTGATAGCCATTTTCGTTTTGTATTCCCAGTTCATGTTTTGATCTTCTAAAGACAGCGTCTTTCCGCTCCATTTCGTGCATTATATCATCTGTTTCTTTCGTTGCGGACAAAGAGGAAGGTTCCTGCGGATAAAAATACCAGGAAGATAGCTGAAATTATCGCAAGATTTACCAAAGGACTATGTAAAACTATCTTCGAGTACTCCGGAGTACCCCAGTAATAGATACTCCTGACAAGATCTACCGCATAGGTCATCGGTGCCAATCTTGAAAATAAAAACAGCACCGGTGGAAGATTTTTAATTGGTGCAAAGACTCCTGAAAGGAAAAACTGCGGAAAGATAACAAACGGAAAGATCTGCTGTACCGAGACCTGTGTACCCAGATTGGCAAGCACCAATACTCCAAAGGCTCCGCCAAATAAACAGGCTACAAACATCGCAGGAATCAGCCGGACGAAGTGGGTCCAGTCGATCGGAACCCGTATGACTAACGCAAAGATAACGATGCCCAGAATCTGAGCGAGTGCCACTGTTGACTCCCCGACGATCTTACCCAAAACAATTGAAAAACGCGAGACCGGCGCGACAAACATCTCCTGCGCAAAGTCTTCTTCTCTATCGCGGACCAGAGAAATAATTCCGGAAGCCGTCGATTGAAAGAGCGTCTGTCCGATCACTCCGATAAAAACAAAGGTCAGGAAATTATATCCTACGGTCTTACCAAGATTAGACTGCAGTGATCCTCCAAGTATTCCGATGAAGATGATCGGAAATATGAATGTTGCGACTATTCTGAAGCGGTCGCGGATAAACTTTATAAAGTCCCGCGACGCTATCGCAAAGATGGCATTAATCTCCCTTTTTATCTTCATACCGCTCCCTCCTCGAGCGCTTCTTCAATAATGTCCACATATGCTTCTTCCAAAGAAGGAGTATGGGTTTTCAGATAAAGCAACTCCGTATCGATGTTTCTCAAAAGGTGGTGGGCATTGGTCTTAACAAGCGGAATTTTGACATATTTGTCCTCTGAGTATTTGATTTTTTTTGCACTAAGTTCTTTTTTAAGCCTTACGCGGTCCTTCGCATCTACCAAAAGGTAGTTTTCAACCAGATCTTTTTTTATGTAATCCGGGGTACCGTAGGTGACGATCTTTCCGTTGTTGATGATCGCTATGTGGTCGGCTCCTTCTGCTTCATCAAGGTAGTGGGTGGTAAGAAACATCGTGATCTTTTCTTTTTTCCGTACATCCTGCAGATATTCCCAGAGGTTTTTGCGGCTTATGGGGTCAAGTCCTGAAGTGGGCTCATCCAGAAACAGAACCTTGGGGTGATGCATAAGAGAACGCACTATCTCAAGCTTCCGCTTCATGCCGCCTGAGAGGTTTTTAATAGGCTTATTAAGATCTTTTTCTATGGAGAGAATCTTGGCAAGCTCCTGTACCCGTTTTTTATAGGAATTCGGCATAAGAGCATAGGATGGTCTGAAGGTATAAAGGCCGTACAGCACTGCGTGGAAACGGATATTTTCCTCGGCAGTTAGATTCCTGTCAAGACTCGGCGCCTGAAAGATAACACCGATATTCTGGCGCACAGTTGATGATTCCTTATCAAGGTCGTGGCCTCCTATAGTGACTGTCCCTGAGGTCTTTGCAAGAGTAGTAGTAAGTATCGAGATGGTAGTCGTTTTGCCTGCACCGTTTGGCCCAAGAAATGAAAAAAATTCACCTTCCGAGACCGAAAATGAGATGTCGTCTACTGCATTTGTCTTGGCTTTTTTGTATCTTTTGATTAAATTCTTGACCTCTATCGCTTTTTTCACGTATAAAGTCTACCAGATTTAGAGAGAGTTTTTTATTATCCTCGCCACCTGTTCCTCGTAGCCGAAGACCGTATGTCCCATACCGGGGATTACATGGGATCTGAACTTCGAAAGCAGTGCTTTGTCTACCAAAACATCGCGCTCGCCTACGATTATCACTGTTCTTGCCTTTATCTTAGTGAGCTCCATAGGGTCGCTTTTTAGGATGTAATCCTGAGTCGCAGAAAGTATCGATTGGTAGGTATGGGCAAACCATCCGCGTATAGCAAAGCGGTAGGGACGCATAAAAAGATTTACAAACAGTATGACGAACCACCGATAAACCCAGTGATTGTGGCATAAAATCTTACCCATCAGGGTTTTGTTTGCGTACTGTCTGTTCAGCCACTTTATCTGGAGTGCTTTCTTAAGAGCTTGTCTGGATTTTTGCAAAGGGTAGGCAATGACAATTATTTTCTCAACCAGGTGAGGATAGGCAAGAGCAAAATCCTTGGCTAAAAAGCCACCCATTGAGAATCCAATCAGGACTGATTTTTTTGTAATCTTTTTTCTAAGATATGTGAGAAAAAGTTTCTTATCGTAGACGATCTCGGGTTTATCCTCTACTCCGAATCCGGGAAGGTCGAACAGTTTTACGTTGGGAAAATATTTGACAAGACCTGCGAAACTTGCCTGTGTGTCGCTTGATCCGTGGATATAAACTATGTCCATATTATCGGGGAAGTCCTTTTGAGGAAGACCTTTTCTTGTCCTCTTGATCAATCTGCCAGATATGCCTCTGTCGTCTATATACAGAAATTATAAGCACGACCAGCGGAATATACACGATTGCGGGTAGTATTCTTTTTTCCGCAAACTCTACTCCAAAAAGGATGATTGCAGTATTTATAAGAATCAACATTATGCGCATCTCTGTAGGCCCAAATTTAAAGTAGGTAATCTCAAGTTCGTTGGTAACATTGAAGATAAGGAAAGAGCTGACCATGAATCCGGCGAAGATGATCAGCACGAAAAAGACCAGGTATTTGCTGTGGTCATTTACGATAAATGAATAGCCTGTCAGCATTGAGGTGAGAAACAGAAAGTCGGTAAAATGATCCATATAATATCCCCATTTGACCAAGCCGGTGTTTCTGTAGCGCCCGACAGCTCCGTCGAACACATCGGTCAGGTACTGTAAAACAATGCAGAAAGATACCACCCACAGCCAATTTATATTGTATTTTGCAAGGAAGCTGAAGTAAACGATAAACCCCACCCAGACAAATGAAAGAAGAGTCAGATGCTGTGTGCCAAGCCACTTGGGTACTTTTGGGGTATATTTTTTGATGAATCTTTGCTCACGATCGGAGAGGAACGAAGCTCCTTTTTTGAGGTGTCCTGCAAAATCACGACGTACAAATCGTACCGACATAACAACGTTTATTATAACAAATTATTGGATTTTGTCCTTCTGACGCTCCTTATGCTATAATGACGCCATGTCCGAAGTTATCCGCCGCGTCCTGACACCTGTTTTTAGAAGAAGAGCAGCCGACGAGTTTCGAAGACAAGAACAGCAAATAATCCTCGAGCATGAACTCAGTAAAACCAGAGAAAACGAATTACTTCTTTCAGATCTGGATGTACAACTTCCACTTATGGATCTTGAGCCATATTTTTCAGGTGTTCAAAAAGACGCTGAAGAAGCTCAACAAGACCTTAAAGTTCAGCGCATGAATAATGAAATGCAACTTGATCTCTGGCGTATACGTCTTGCTACTCCTGGCGCATGGATGGAGGACGCATCAGTAAGAGCGATTTCAGGCTACGCATTACGGTTTTCCCCCAGATATCTTAAATTACAGGAGTTTGCCGTGGAGATAGATGGTATTGGGATTACCAGTTCCTTAGGCTACGAACGAGATGTAGGTAAAGGAATTACTCAACCTTATACATCTAATATTCCTACGTTTTATGTATTGCTTTTTACACCTTCGGAGCAGGTAGTCGATACAGCAGAAGGAGTTGAAATTGCAGGAGTTTCACCTACCTATATTTATATTGGAGCCGACGATGTTGAGACTGGTTTACAAAAGATTCATTTGTCACGTTTACTTGGGGTAGATAAGGCAGAAGATGCAATGATAGACGCAAAGTACGAACACGAGAGTAACGAATTTCAAGACTTTATGCGCCTGGCATCAGAAAATGCAATGAGAGGATATAAGGATATGAAAAAACATGAAAAAAAACCGTTTGTTTACGATATGACAGTCGATGGATATCTAAGTCGGGAACAAATGGAGTGGCTTAATAAATTCTTTGGGATACAAAGAGTTACGAATGCTGCACGAAAACTTTTCCGGAGAAAGAAACGTGAAATAAAATTAAGAGAAAATCCTTATAGAAAAAGTTCTGAAGTCTTCTTGGAGGAAAATGTGGGTATTTACAGATCAACGGTTGATACAATGCTTGCTGAGTTTTTACCCACAGATCCGCGTTTCAGGTATTTCTTAGATTTTTTGTCTAGTTAGTTGTGGCAGTCCGTTTAGTAAGGATGAAGTTCTGGCCCGGAGCGGAAATCGGCTGCATTTCCCCATCCAGAAGCTGAAGATGTGTGCTATCAATAAGCTCATACGCTTCTGCTTCATCCGGCTTCGAGGTAAGCACGTAGATCACTGCATCAGGCTTTTTATTCCTCCCGGTTACTACTTTCCAGGTACCGGTCTTGTCGAAAGATGAAGGAGACGGTGCACCCAGATAGGTCGATTTTTCGATAAATGTGCCTCCTGTTTTTTCTTTATTTGAGCTGAAGTTGATCTCTGTCTTAATTCCTTCGCAGTCTGCGCAGGGCAGGACTCCCTCGAATGTTTCGGTCTTATCCATCGCGATACTTTCGGCGTTTCCTGACATCTGGGCTTTTTCCCTTTTATACAAGTAAACCCCCCCAACAACAATCACGACAACCAGGATGGCAATTATGATATTGTCTTTCATACGATGAACAGTGTGGCCGCAAGTGTAGAGATTACAGTAGCACACCAGACCAAAACACTAAAGAAAAAGGTACGCTGAATCCTCTGCTCTACTTCTCGTAACGATCTGCCGGCTACGACATAACCTTCCTGTGAGGAAGACTTAAACGGTACGATTACCACGGCGCTTCTCACCCCGGGCATTGGCTGCCAGCTGATACGGTGCTCTCCTTTTGCTTTGGCGTGGTCAAAAACCCCGACCGGAAGTGTCGGCGGCTTACCGTCAAGAGTAGCTGATGAAGCAAGATAGTTTCCTTTTGCGTCAAAAACAATAATATAAGGGCTTACGCTTTTAGTTATCTCGACAGTGTTTTCAGGCAGTACCAGCAGAGGAAATATTCCTGTATCAAGTCGTGCTGCTGCGTCCTCTGCCATCCCGATCTGCGGGTCATAGGCGCTCGCTCGTAATGAATGCTGAACCGTTGCGAAAATGAGCAAACAGATCGTCGTCACTGCAATAGCGATTGGAAACCATATCCGTAATGCGGCCCGTAACTGCTTCATACCCTGAGTATAGCACGTCGAATATCAAGCAGCACTTCCGCGCATCAACCGTCCCAGCCAGATCAAAACCACCGCTCCCAGGAATGCGACAAACAGGCTGTAAAAGTTAAATCCGGTAACTCCCGGTGCACCGAAAAGATTCATTACAAAGCCTCCTATAAGAGCTCCTATGACACCCAAAATGATATCGCCGATCGCTCCTTGACGCGCGTTTGTTCCCATAAACATCGACGCAAGCCAACCTGCAACAAAACCTAAAACAATCCAGAGTAAAAAGTTCATATATGCTCACCTCCTTTCATACGGCTTAAGCATATTTGGGACTATTTAAGGTTTCATGAGAATAAAGTAAGAAGAAAGTAAGATTGTCTAGAAGTTCTGTTTTTGAAAATAAACACTTTGGTCTGCTATAATAGGCTATTCTGTAATTTATGACACCCGAAAGACCGCCTACTGGTCCTCAACTCGAAGGAAACGCCTACGCATGGGGAAAGACTGCACGGACAGTAACAGAAGACCATTTTTTTTCTGTTCATAGAACTAATCCGGATTTCGTAGCAGTTGATCTATGCTCTGCATATCCCTTTTATTCAAAGATTATGAGAGGACAACTTAGGGCTAAGGCTCATAAAGTAAGTCGCGGTCATGTCGGACAACTTCTTGATAGGGCGTTTCATAAACGGGCTAAACTTGTTGGACGTTTTTCATCTCTCCAAGGTATAAGTGATGAAACCATTTTAAACTTAAGAGAGGAGCTCGAAGAACATGAGGATGCTGGACGATACTTACTTCGAGCGCCGGTTTTTGAACTACTGACAACTCCTCCTCCAGAGCTTGTTGGAGACAGGTCGGATGAAAGAACAGCTCAAATTAAAGAATATGTTAAACAACGGTTGTACGGTTCGTCGACTGTATATACATCGATCCGGGAGGCGCCGCGAGAGCATGCTGTAGAAGGTTGGCATTTTGTTCTGGATCATAACATTGGCAGCACTTTCTCAGGACTTATGACTCAGATCCTAGGTGAAGAAACCTCTTCCGCATTTATTGATCAGTTCAGTCAACAATTAGCCGAAAGATTAAGTGGAAGTTTGAGAACTTTTTCAATGATAAGTTTGGATATTGCAAATTTTATATCAATACGACGAGAGGCAAAAAAGAGCTTCCCTACAGGACTCCGTCACACTTTCTTTTATAAGAGTGTGAGAGAGCCAGGATTTCATGTACAAGCGGATGTTCAACAACTTCCATTCCCTCCAGAGTCTGTATCGTTTTTTAGCTGTATTGAAGGGTGGCCTTTTTATTTAGGTAATCTAGGTGAAGCAGTTCAACTGTCAATTGCTGATCAAATTGCACAAGGACTTCAACCTGGTGGTCGAGGCGTTTTTTTTCCTTGGCGCTTTCAAGGTCAAACTGTCCAACATCGAGAGTTATTAAAAAAGGTTGAAGCGTTTTGGAAAAATCTAGGTATGGGAGTGTATCATGACCCATATAAAGTCTCTGATCTTACGTCTGAGATGAGTGACAGAGAGTACATGCTCGTAGATCGTTCCCCTGTATTTGCCGAACGAGTAAAGAATCTTACAGCGCTTGTTATTGAGAAGCCGGCGGCTTAACTTGCGAGACCTGCGATATCCCACGCAGTAATCATTCCGAGTAATTTCTCTTCTTTCTTTCCTCTTTCCGTAACATAAACGACGCCAATTCTCTTTCTTTTCTTCAGGTTGCTTTGGAAGATTTCCAAAACCTCAGAAAGTAGTGTGTCCCGCGAGACAAATTCAAAATATTCGTTCGAGTGCTTATCAAACGGAAGATAGTCTTTGAAGTCCTCAACCTTTGCTTCTTTTCCCATGATGAAATCCTTCTTGTCTGCATAATAGCTCACTAAGACGCTCTCACTAAAAACACCAAAAAATCTTCCTTTGTCGAACACGGGTACATATGTATATGTTTTTTTTACCATGACCTCTAAGACTTTATGAACATTGTCTTCGAGTGTTACGGTAAAGATTGTGGAAGCAGGTATGGCAATCGACATTGCCTTTGGCGGATGCTTGATCTTATTATAGATTTCTTTATACCGCTCAACCAGATATTCATGCGGTTGAAAAATAGGATTAACGTTTGGGTAAGGATTGTGAACGATAAGATTGCGGATTTCCGAAAAAAGCCTAAGCTCTGTAATATGCTCTTTGAAGATAAAGTTTTTCTCTGCCATCTCGCGCAATAGCTGTCCGTGATCTACATAGGATGAAGAGTTATTTTTTTTGCGCATATAATGATCGAGTTCGTTATAGACTGCCACAAAAGCCCGTGCCGAATCATCTAGCTTACTCATAGATAAGAGCAATTATAGCAAATCCTGAAGGTCTATCTCGAGTTATTGAGGAGTGGTGGTCCAGTCAAACTGGAATTTTTCTATCGGCACTCCTTTTCCGCGGAGTTCTCTTAGGGCATCTGTCTTAATCTGCTCGGGATTGTCCCCTGCTGCCGGATATAATTTGCCGGTAAATCTGCCTGTGTCTAGGTCAAAGAAGACGAAAAATTTTTCTCCATTCAGCGGGAGCTTTCTAAGCCAAGGATAGTCTTCCCGTATCGCGCTTTGCTGCTCATCATAAGAAACAGCAGCTTGTTGGGCTTCGCTTACTGCTTTTTGGACATCAGGTGCAAAGGTCGGCTCCGGACCAGTGGCCTGAAAATTGGAGGTGGGCTCTGGAACATTTTGGTTAGTGGCAGTGGATGAAGAAGATCCTCGTTGTGAAAGTGAAAAAACCGCGACGAACAGTACGATTAACACGACAGCGGCAACTGCAAAGATCCATTTTTTAGAAAGAGCAGACGGTAATCCCTGAAATCCCGGACCTTGCTGTGGTAATCCTCCGCCTAGATTAGTATTTTCCATATTAGTGGCAGCCAAAACCGGTAACTCCGCTCGTCTTGGTCTTGTTGGTCGAGGTGTTTCTGATGGCCCAGCCAGAGACCGGAAAGCGGTCGATGTACATACGCGTCCCGGACTGCAGGATCGATATCACGCCGTCCCCTGCTGCTTTATAGACCTCAAGTTTATTGACGATTCCGATATGATAGCCTGATCCAGTAGCCATAAACATGACGCATCCGGTCAGGTCCTTCTTGCCTTCGGCAAACTCTTTTACCACAGTAGGAGAATATGGAATATATTGGTAGCCGGGCGCTTTCTGCCACCAGGAAAACAGTCCGGAGGGACTTACCTGACTTGAGTTGGATTTGGAGAGCTCTTTAAATCCTGCAAGATTATAAGCATCGATGACTAAAAATGTCGAGACATAGTTGCTTGCAGGCCCGGTGGAATATCCGCAGTTTGAGACCGTCTTGGTTAGTTTATTTCGGGTCCCCTTCATAACCTGTGGAAGCGCATCTACTAACTTGTGAGTCCATTCAATCACCGTACCACAGCTTCCTTTTACCCCGCCGACACCTTTTGGCACCAGGTGGCTACTGTTGTCATCGCACATATCCGGATCCTCATCATCGATACAGTAATCTTTACCGTTTCTTCCTCCGATTTTTGGCGTAGTAAGCGGGATCGGTCCTGAAGGAACGTCAACGACCGGATTGGTAGGAGCAGGAGAAAAGGTACCGAGGTTGATCTGATTCTTGTCTTCCGATTGAGCTCTGCTGAATCTGCTCTGGACCGCAAGAAGTACCGAAGTGACGAATAAAATAAGGCAGACCGTCAGTATATTTCTACCCATACACTATTTATAGCATATAGATAGGAAAAGAAGTAAAGATCAGTAGCGGCTGCGCATATTTACGGGAGCCTGTCTCTCCATCTTAAAGTGGGTTACCCAGAAATCATCTAAAGTTTTTGTCACCCCTATTAAGTAGTTAAACTTATTCGCATGAGTTAATTCACGAAATTGCTTACTCATGAGGAAGAATTGTTCTATCTCCATCTCTGCGTCACCGTATTCTCTATCCATCTCGAGGTGAGCTGCCTGAGATAACATTCTTAGCATTTGTTCATTCGTCAAACCAGGTGCTACCTGCAAAAGGACTTTATTATGTCTTGCGATCAACGCTGCGGTAACCTCCAAGGTGGACTCATGAAAGGGCTCATATTCTTCATCAATAATGTCTACAATCCTTCTTCCTCTATCTTCCGGGAGAATTCCCAGTAAATAACCTGCGTCTTTATTTTGGAGATCGGAAATAAAAAGTTTGATTCGATCATTTGCTGCTGGCCAGTCTTCTGAAAATGTAAGTTTTCCAGCAAGCTCCTGTAGAGCTCGTCCTGTCGTGGCTTCTGGACTGTGGCGCTTGGACCATCGCTCTCTTAGCCCGGAAACCAATCCGTTTCGGACACGTTCGGCAATCATGTTGGCCTATTGTAACAGAGAGCAGGTACCCTGTCAAAAACGAAAAAAGACTGCTATAATGCTCCAAATATGGTCGAGCATGGTCCGGGTCACTACATACGTCCTGAGCTGAGTAAAAAAGAAGCCAGAGAACAGTTTGCTCAAACTGTCGAAGAGCTCCGGGGAATATTAGGTGATCTTGGTGTAAAAAAGCTCCTCAAAACTTCCAGGAAAAAATATAAGTTTTGGGACGCAGAGGCAAAAGCAAAGAGAAATAAGTCCTATCTTAAACCCGCTTGGGGAAGAAGTAAACGAAGTAGGTTTAGAAAAGAGCGCTTTGCCGAAGTAGGGTTGTTTCTTGCAGCAGGTGAAACCGTAAGGAACGACTCAGACGGAAAACCGCTTCCAGCCGGACCGGAACGTCAAAATGTGCATATAGGAGTGTGGATTCAACAAAAAACCCCGACCTCTTCAATCAGTATTTTCGTAGGAGAATGTGAACACCGTGAGCAGGTAGATAATTACGTCCCTGGGCGAAGAGATTTCATCGCCCCCCAGATCGAATACACACTTCAAAGACATCTGCAACGCAGGTCAAAACCCGGGAAGTAAGCGTCCTAGAAATCCAACTATAATTTTGTTATACTGATCCTTTCCCCCTATGAAGACGTCATTCTATTTTATTATCGGAAAACCAGGAGCAGGCAAGGACACCCAGGCAGATTTACTTGCAGATATGCTTCCCAACCCTATACAGATTTCAACCGGCGAGATGCTGAGAAACATCGATAAAGGTGAAGGAAAATATGCCCATCTTCAAGATCTTGTTGATCCGGAAGATCTTCAGATGATGCATGAAGGGGTCTTGCTTTCTCCGGAGAAGGTAATGGGATTGGTCGATGCAGCAATACAGGATGGCATCACCGACGGAGCCGAATCGTTTTTATTTACAGGATTTCCGCGGGATACAGAACAGTGGAATATGCTCCGAGGAGTGCTCGAACATTTTAATGGAGAGGCAAAGACAGAGGTTATTGAGCTTTGGATATCGGATGAAACTGCTGAAGAACGGAGAAGAACAAGGTTTAATGAAGCAATACAACGTGGTGAAACTCCCCGCCCGGATGACACGCCGGAGGTATTTAAAAATAGAATGAAAGAGTATGCAGCAAACACTAAACCGCTTTTGATGAAGCTTGGTGTCAGAGATGAATCAAAGAGAATCAGTGGCGAGGGAGAAATCCCAAAGGTCTTTGAAGGTCTGACAAAAGCACTTGGTATCCAACGATTGAGCCACCCCGAAAGAAGATAAATACTTATCTTCTGCGTCTGCGTTTTGGAACGTCCTGAAGATGACCGGTTCTTCTAGCTTTCTTTATCGGAGGAGGAGGCATGCCGTGATTCTCCAACCAGTGGGAGTTTCGATCGGTAGCTGTAATTTCAACGTCTATGGAGCTTAGACTGTCTGATTCTTTTCTGCCTTTTTCTTGGAGAAATCTTGCCAATTCCCTTTCCATCTTAAGATACAATAATATCGTATTTTTGCTAATAATCAACTAGATTACCCTTACATAATCGTCTGATCTTCTTGGCCTCATGGCAAGACCCCTTAAGCTTACCTGGCTTGGAAAGAAAGGAAATAAAGGGTCGATGATCTCCACTGAATCGGGCTGGCGGTATCCAACTGCTGTAACAGCGTGTTTCTCATCACCTACCACCATCGCGTACCCTTGAGTTAATTTTGTTCGCAGATATGCTTCTCTATCTCCGACTAATGAAAGATTGACTGCTTCGACTCTGACATCCCTGTCTACGATTTCTGTTACTGCTTTTGATATAGCGGTAGGATTATCCATCCATACCTTAAGCGGCACTCCCTGTATCTTAACCGGCTGCCAACGGTCTGCATATCTGGGATGGGTCACCAATTCATCATGGACCTTTGCGCCTTCTTCCGGGGTCAAATAGTTTTGAAAGATCATCCCGTTAAGATGGGCTGTCACAAAACAGGAGTGAATTCCGTTTGGCTCAACCATCTGTCGTACATATTCAGAAGGGTCTATCGGCCGTTTAAAAGCAGGGGGCGGGGTGGCGGTGATTCTTTCACCGATTGTTAACCCCCGGGGGACAAAAAATTCGTGTCGAGTCATGATATTGATTCGGGTTCCAAGATCCGTCCTGAAGGAGTGTACGCTTCTTTCAACTTTTGTTGCACTATCTCTAAGTCTTTTTCAGTCACTTTAAGAACTGCTTCCCTTTGGAGATGTGCAAGATGTGGATTTTTCATAAACTCGGTAAGATTTCCCATCTCCTCTAATTTCAGTTCTCGATGAACATACACGCCGTCGAGATCTGGCACCGGAAAACTTTTGAAGATTGTCTCTCCGTTTGCCCCAAAGGCAACATATTTTCCGTCTCCGTGCAACTCAAGTACAAACTCGGGTGTAAAACCAAATTTATTTTTAAGAGAAGGGTCGTGATGCTTTGGGTCTGTTTTTCTGTAAGTGGTCTCCCAGTACATATCCCTGGAAGAAGATGTGACCTCTACTCCATACGACAAGATCGAACTGTCATTTTTTCGCAACCATTCTGCTATGTGAGGAGCAGTCGCTCGGTCAACTATTGCTCTGAAGTTCTTGGCAAAGACTGCTTTTAGTTCTCTTTCACGCTCTTCTCTCCGCTCAGTCATAAATGGAATTATATCACGTAGACGCTCTAAAATGAAGCTGGCAGGGGTGGAGAGAATCGAACTCCCATCGGCGGTTTTGGAGACCGCAGTCCTACCATTGAACGACACCCCCTGGTGACCTCGACGCGACTCGAACGCGTAATCTTCAGATCCGCAATCTGACGTTCTATCCAATTGAACTACGAGGTCTTTGGTAGGTATATTTTACCACGAAGTATAAGCGCCTCTTGCCTCTTCAGAGACCAGAGGAGCAATCATTCTCATGAAGTGGTGATCGGTTAATCCTGATTCCACTGCATCAATCTCAACAGGGGCACCTACAGTGATGGATGCCATCGGGACAAGTCCCCTATAACCAAGAATCATCTCTGCTGCATCCACCGAGATCGCTTCTACGGTTTTTTTATCCGGGTCCAGGGTTGTATTTCCTCTGTCAATTCCAACCGGAAGTATCACCAACTGAAAGCCTTGCTTGATCCATTTCTTCATAAATGCGACCAGATTTTTATCTCGTTCCAGATACTGCATTCCTTTGATTGTTCCGTCGTCATCCTTACGTCCTCCTTCAACAGTCTGTTCAGGGAAGATTGCAAAACCATATCCCTCGGAAGGACTCTTAAGCAGGAGGTTGAACATCTCTTTATTCTGACCGCTCATTCCTCTTACCTGTCTGTCTCGTTCTGTCACTACCGATACCATGTCCAGGTTTCTCTTTCTCAGTTCAGGTCCATATGCCGCTACCAATAATTGTATGAGTTCTCCTTGCTCCCCTTCAGTAATCGAAGCAGCGATTGGCAACCGTACGGGCTTGCTCATACCTTCGGTTATGTTGCCCAGAGCTATTCCGTCTGCAATACTTTGATGGTTGGAAACTATGATCGGAAGTTTTCCGCTGTCTACAGCGGTGCTGAAAGCTGCTCTATAATCTCCCTTATCTACCACCTCATATAAAGCCAGTGTTCTTTCTACTGTACGCTTCCTGTCCCTTCCTAATTTACTTAGGAATTCATCCCTTATAGCTGTCTCGTTGCGTAGTTCTGCTCTTGCCATATCTTATTATAACAAGCTAAACTGATACTTTCTACCAGCTTCCGCCGCCTCCGCCTCCGCCTCCACCGCCGGAGAATCCACCCCCGCTCGAGAACCCTGATGAGTGTCCTGTGGAGCTGGTTACCGGTGTAGCAGCCGAAGCAAATGACGTGAACGATCTGTTTAGGTTGTGGGTGAAATATACGCTATTGAAACCTCCGCTGTCGTATGAAGAATACCAGCTTGGTTCCTTAAGGTTGATATCTTTGAAACGTTCGGCCCAGATTTTTTCTACTCCAAAAGCCACGGCAAACGGAAGCAATTTTTCAAACAGCAGTTTATTTTTTGCCTGAAATGTAAGCTGTCTTTCCTGTGAGGTGAGGAAGTTTTTGAGGGACTTTGCCCTGTTGGCAAGCTCTTTTCCCAAGACCGTCTTTCTCGGCATAGCCCAGCCAAAGACAAACGCGATGACAGCAAGCGGGATATTAGCTGTCACAAGTGCAAGAATTCCCATTGCGATATAGAATCCCCGGATGGTGCTGGGATTTTTGGGAAACAATCCATCGGTCACCATGCTGTTGTAAATCATATTCTTTGCTTCGTATACAGTTGTGTATAAATGAGCATCTTTAAGGCGTACAGAATCAGCTGTCTTAAAGATTCCGTCAAACAGGTGTTTTTCAAAAGAGAGTAGTTTGGAAGTATCACTCTTCTTTTTATGAAGATAGAAGTCTTTTTTCTTTTTCTCCTCAATCCTTAAAAATCCCCTTCTTGCCATATCCACCAACGTAGCTGATATATCGTGATTATCGACTACTTCGTCAGTCAAAGAACCTGACTCTCCCGGAGTCAGCACTCTTCCGCTCGGTAGTTTTGGTGCGTCAAAAGATGCCCGAGTCACGCCAATCGTTACTTTAGGATCACGTCCGTACCTAAACCACTTTATTATTATCCACAACGGATAACAGACGTACCAAAATAATAAAGCCAGCCCAAATACTATCGCGATAGTAAAGATAATTAATTTCCCATACCACCTGTCAGCAAAGTCGACATACTCTTTCGCCTCTCTTACGGCAACCACTCCTTTGGGAAATCCTGCTACGGTCGTGAGTCCTTCGCCAGGGCCAAATGCCTCTGCGCCCTGATAATATATTTCATTACCCTGTACACTGATCTCACAGTCCGAAACCTTACTTCCAAAAGCTCCGGTAAAACATTTCTTTTGCAGTTTGTCATCGTCTACCAACTCCGGCAGCACTACCTTAGCCAATGATTTTTCGATGACTACCTGCCATCCTGTACCGGTGGCGTTCCAGTAGTATTCGTCATGATCTGAGAAGTAGTCGATAGCCCCTGCAGTATGATAATGAATGATGTATTTCTTAAGTCCTGTCACATACCGGTCCGGATCACCTATTTTGATCGTTAAATCACCTGTGGAGCTACTCCTCGAGACTTTCCACTTGTACTTATTGCCGTTTTCATCTATTACCTCGTTAACATCGATGTCTATGACGTATTTTTTTCCATCCTGATGTTTGGCGATGTAAGGGATATAGCGGAAAATTCCATGGCGCTGTGCGTACTCAAAATCGTACTCGATATATTCGACTACATCTACGGTGCCGTCCTTAAGTATTTTGCTCTCGGATTGAAAATCCCGGATGACTTCGGCCTGTACAGGTTTAAAAGCAATAAAAAAGAAGAGTAAAAAAAGAATCAACTTGAAGCCGGTTTTTCTAAAGACCTGTGGTAACATAAAAGGATTGTGAAAAAATTACCGTTTAATAAAAAACAAATTGAGGAAATTATAAACGATTTTCCAACGCCTTTTCATCTGTATGATGAGCAGGGAATCAGATCAACCGTTAGAGAGTTAAAAAAGGCTTTTGTAAAGCTCCCATTTAGAAATTATTTTGCCGTAAAAGCTCTCCCCAATCCTGCAATTATGAAGATTCTGTATGAAGAAGGAATGGGTATGGATGCAAGCTCTCTGGCGGAATTAATGCTTTGTGAACGTGTCGGAATCACAGGCGGAAACATTATGTTCAGCTCCAACGATACTCCCTCAAGTGAGTATAAAAAAGCAAAAGAGCTCGAAGCTATTATCAATCTTGACGACTTTTCCTATATTAATTATTTGGAAAAGACTGTGGGATTACCCGAGTTGGTCTGCCTAAGATATAATCCGGGGCCTTCTCTTAATGAGAGTAGTGAATCATTCATCATTGGAAAACCTGAAGAGGCAAAGTTCGGTATGACCGGCAAACAGATCTTTGAAGGTCTCGTCCTTCTTAAGAAAAAGGGTGTAAAACGGTTCGGGCTGCATACAATGATTGCCTCAAATGAGCTGAATATCAATTACCTTATCGGCACTGCCACTATCTTGTTCGAACTGGCATACAAGGTCTATAAAAAGGCCGGAATTACGTTTGAGTTCATAAATCTTGGCGGTGGAATCGGAATACCCTATCGGCCTGAATCACAACCTGTTGATTTTGCAAAACTTGCATCCGGAATCCGGAATGAATACGAAAAAATTCAAAAAAAAGGGCTTTCTCCTTTTAAGATTTTTATGGAAAACGGCCGGGTAATCACGGGTCCGCATGGATATTTAATAACAAGAGTTCTCCATATAAAGAATACCTATAAATCATACATTGGAGTCGATGCCTCGATGGCAAATCTCATGCGTCCCGGCATGTACGGCGCCTATCATCACATAACAATTCTCGGTAAGTCAGATGGGGCTAAAAAATATGACGTTGTAGGATCTCTTTGCGAGAATAATGATAAGTTTGCAGTTGATAGACAACTTCCCAATGTTTCGGTGGGCGATATTCTAATCATTCATGATACCGGAGCCCATGGACATGCAATGGGATTTAACTATAACGGAAAACTTCGCTCTGCAGAAGTGTTGTTAAAGACCAACGGAAAGACAAAGTTAATCCGCAGAGCGGAAACCGTCGATGACTATTTTGCAACGCTTGTGTAATCGTCATTCTGGTAAGCGTTAGCGCATCCAGAATCGATTCTGGCAAGCCAGAATGACATAGTAAATATATGAAGTATAAAAAAGCGCCGGATGTCAAAAAAGTGATTGATCTTTTGATCACACAGCTTGAGTTTGGTCATATCAAAAAGAAAAATATCCATTGTATTCGTAGCTTCGACGCCAAAACTCGCGCCTACGCCCGAATCTGGGGCATGGCGAAGCTTTTTAAAGAGGTCGCGGGTCTTGAGCCGAACTACATCATAGAGGTCAACGCCAAGAAGTTTGACCGGCTTTCGGAAAAGG
>JANWJL010000019.1 GCA_025451885.1 Candidatus Microgenomates bacterium | reverse complement strand
CGATACCCATATCTTTCTTACCCATCTCTCTTCCCTTAAGTGTCAGATTGACCCTTACCTGATTTCCGCCGGCCAGAAAATCTTTTCCTTTATTGCTTAGTCTGTCAAAGTCAGCTGTTGCTATAAAAAGAGATAGTTTAATATCTTTTGTAATACTTTTTTTAACTCCTTTTTTCGCCTCTTTTAGTTTTTTCTCTTCCTGATATTGAAATTTTTTAAGATCGATTATTTTTGCAACCGGCGGTTGGGCCTGTGATGCAATTAGAATCAGATCTTCTTCTCTTTCTCTAGCCTGCTTCAGCGCCTCTTCTTTTGAAAGAACGCCTAGTTGTTTTCCCTCGCTATCAATCACACGCAGCGTATCAGCAGTGATATGATCGTTGATCGTATAAAATTTTTTCTGAGGGAATTTTCTATTGGGTCTTTTCAATTTCGCTCTTTACTGATTGAATAAACTTGGTAAGTTCCTGCAACTTCGTTTCTCCTTTGCGGTTTCTTACGGATACGCTTAGGGGCTTTACTGCAATCTCTTTATCTCCAATTATAACGATATATGGTACCTTTTGCAAGGTTGCCTCCCTTATTTTTGCACCGAGCATCTTGTTTTCCGTATTTAATTCTGAGCGCACGCCAGCATCCATAAGTTCTTCATGGACTTTTTTTGCAGCGTTGTTGTGCTTATCCGAAACCGAAAGTACCTCAACCTGTACAGGCGAAAGCCATAAAGGAAATGCACCTTGCGTGTGTTCTATATACACTGATAGAAAGCGTTCAATAGATCCTAAAAGCGCTTTGTGGATTATTACTGGAATCTGTTTTTTATTGTCTTCGTCAATGTATTCGAGTCCAAGTCGTTCAGGTTGGACGAAATCAAGCTGAGGTGTAGCACATTGCCATTCTCTACCTTGGGAATCGATAACTATTACATCAAGCTTCGGTCCATAAAAAGCAGCCTCACCTTTTGCTATCACATAGTCGATTTTCAGTTTTTTTGCGACGTTTTCGATAATCATCTCAGCTTTTTTCCAATTCTCAGGTTTCCCCAGATACAATCTGTCATCTGAAGAGTCTCTGAAGGAAAGTCGTAGCTTAAAGGGAAGATTAAGAGTCTTATACATTTCCTTTACCATATTCATGATATTTAAGAGTTCTTCTTCAATTTGGTCTAGAGTGCAAAAAACATGAGCATCATCCTGTGTTATAGCGCGTACCCGTGACAGCCCGCCCAGTTCTCCTTTCTTTTCATCGCGGTATACAGTAGTAGTCTCGTAGTACCGGATCGGAAGATCTTTATAACTTCTGGGAAGACTTGCATAAATTTGAGCATGGTGAGGGCAGTTCATTGGTTTGAGGATAAGTTTGTCGCTGGTCTCCTGACTCTTAACAAGAAAAAGTTCATTCCCAAATTTTTCCCAATGACCCGATTTCTTATATAGTCCTTCCTTAGTGAGATGAGGTATCCAAACTTTTTGAAATCCCGCTTCTTTCTGAAGTTTTTCCGAGAATTCGATTAATTTGTCTCTTAAGATCGTGCCCTTTGGAGTAAATAGCGGTAGTCCGGAGCCGACAATTTCAGAAAAAACAAAAAGATCGAGCTCTCGCCCGATCTCGCGGTGATCCTTCGGTTTGCTCATAGATTTGATTATACAGAAAGATCGTCTATCTTTTCATTTCTAATACGTGGAGGATTAATCTTAATACTTGAATACGTCCAATCAGACGCAAGCTCATAAATGTACCTTAACGTAGCTGATTCTTTTTCAACTCTATCTTGAATTAAGTCCCTAGCTTGTCTCGGCTCTAGAAGTTGATCATCCAGCATGTCTTCTATCGATCCGGCATCCTGCAAACGTGAGACAAATTCTCCCCCGTCGTACTCTGCTTTTTTGACCATAAGACTTATTATATCGGGAAGTCTACGAGTCCCCGCGTAAGCGATAGGATTTTGATCAAATCCGAAAACTCCTACAGTCATCAGCAATGCAGGGACACGATACGGCGCTGTTCTTATGGTATCCACTCTGAAAAATTCAGTAAGGGTTTCCTTAAGATCCTGGATCTTTGCGCGGAAGACAGAGTGACAGTCGCCGGTGTACGATGTTAGATCTCTGACGTCATCGAGTGCAAACTCTGTAGCCATTCGTTCATACATCCTCTGTGTGGCAAGGGCATTAAAGAGTTTGTCATACTTATCAACGACCATACTTGCGGTCAAAAACTCATGAAGGCCGTCACGATAGGCTGAAGCGAGCATGACTGAAGAGCGTTCTGGATTAATTCTTCCCAGACTATCCGGACCTGCGGCAGACTGTACCTTTGAGCCAGCCCGTCGCTTGGTAGGCTTTTGGGCTCTTGTGCCAAATCCGGTTTCACCAAGAAGAGCCTTTGTTTCGTTCAGAGCCCTATATAGATTTTCCCTCGTAATCTCGCCGTTGAGAAATTGTCTTTCAAGATCCTTCGCAAACTCCATAAAACGCTCGGCATTCAACTTGCCTTCTCCTCCTGGACGCGAGTGTTCTGACGCATGAATCGTTCCGCGCATAGCCTGCTCTACGCTTCCATACTCAGCAAGTCTTACGCTTACATCACCTTTTCCTTTCGGATTTACATGAAATGGTTCTGTATCCCGCGCAAGACCGGATCTTCCTTCCCTCCATGAAGGGAGAATAATGGTGCCTGTCCACGGGTTAACCTGAATCCCCTGTCCGGGAAGTTTGCGTGAGTCTTCGTCAAGGATAAATAAAAACGGATAGTTTTTTACTCTTTCTGCTACTTCCGGATTTTCCCAGAAAAATCTGGCAGGCCCGCGTAGTTCCTGCGCTTTTAAAATATCAGGCGCACGTCGCCTTAGATGTTCGGAGGTTCTTGTCATAGCCTTCTATTGTATCATTTTTAGCCTTAATTTCACGCGGAAAGGTACTCTCGTATGGTAGAATTAGATACCTAGAAGGACTCGTAGCTCAGTTGGCTAGAGCGTTGCATTGACATTGCAAAGGTCACAGGTTCAAGTCCTGTCGGGTCCACAGCGCTCGTAGTGAAGAGGCCTATCACGTCTCCCTGTCACGGAGAAGATCGCCGGTTCGAATCCGGTCGAGCGCGCCAGATGAATTTTATTGACATAGCTACTCTTATTGCGTTTGTTGCATTCAACACAGACATTTCTCTTGAAGCCTGGAAAATCTACAAACTAAGATCAGCTAGAGACATATCAATACCCGGGACAACAATTAGGGTACTAGCATCGGCAGTATTGGTGGCTAAATTTATTTACGTAGAAGATCCATACTTAATTATTGGTCAAATCATTTTTTCTTCAATACTGCTCGCCTACCTGCTCCTTGCGATCAAATATAGAAATAAGTAAAATTAGTGTTCATCAGAACCCGTAAAAAAGGAGCTTAGGACCGATTATTAATGTGGGACAAATAAATGTTAGGTAAATACTTTTTGCTATTTATAGCAGCCCTTCTTCATTTATTCCTTCTTTTTCCTTTATTGGGACTCTTTCTAACTTTTAAATGGACTAATAATATTCTATTTAGATTATTTAGTTCCACTGTATATTTGGCGATCTTTACCTACGGAGTATATCTTTTTTACTTCGGGCCTAGGAGTACGGAATTTGACTTTCTTACAGGACCTCTCAAGGCCGTCACCTATTCCATTACATTCTTTTGTCTTACCTTGGCTTTTTTAACTTTCCAAAGATCCCACAATGCAAAGCAATTCAATTTGTACCTATTATTTTTCGTTTTAGTTATTGCAATTCTAGGCGTAGCGTATTTCTTTGGTTATTAAAGAACCTCGGGTTTCTTATTCCGGTGCTTGAAATCATACCAATGCACATGAAGCATCATCGGAAGGAACGCTGTCCCTAAAACAACCCAGTATGTCCGAAACCAACCGGTCTGAAGATCGCTTCCCAATTCAAACGAATGCTTGAGAATAAAAAGCATGGCGACAGATTGAGTTATGTTCACAAGCCACCAACTTCTTGCGATTAATGGTTTTTGCTTAAATTTTTCAAGCAGGTCGTAGCTTAAAAATAAAACCCAAGCAATTAATCCCAGAGTCACGGCCAAAGCTCCTGCTTGACCTGCGTATGAATAAGCACTCAACGGCGGAAGTCCAGCACCCCGCTGATATTGAGCGAACCATAAAATCCCCGGGTGAAGCAGTATGAGAATAAAAACAAGAATACCTGTTACTTTACTGTAAAGCTCATTTTTTGGAAGTCTTGGATTCCATCTTCTAAACTCACCGATGACATAGTGAGTCCACATAAGACTCCATGCAAGAATTCCCAGATAAGGAAAGAGAGAGAATAAATCAGAAGGAAAAGTGAAGCCATAGGTCTGGATCCATAGTAATTTTGCCGCGCCGATTACGATTAGCGCCAAGATCCATGGAAACCATTTCCACCACATAATTTGCAGTATATCAAACTTCGGCAATAGGGGTTGACCATTCCAAAAGGATATACTAGAATGGGCCTGTTATGATAACCCTCGAGTCACTATTATTGCTTGCAAATGCAATCTTCGGCCTTATAGAGTTCATAATCGGCCTGCGTATTATTTTGAAGCTTTTCGGGGCAAACCCTTTGGCTCCATTTTCACAGTGGGTCTATGAGACAAGCGGTCCTCTGCTTGGCCCTTTCCAGGGAATGTTTCCGGCTCCCCGTTTAACAGGAAATTTTGTCATTGAGTTTTCAGCATTGTTCGCGCTCCTCGTATATGCCTTTGTTTCTTATGCAATATCCGAAGCCGTAGCCTATCTTGGGACCCGGAGAGTAATAGTCGAACGCTCAAAGAAAAGATCTTCTTAACCTTCTCTTTTACAGTTATAATATTTTAATGAAAGCATACCGGACAATTCTAAATTTAGTAATTCTGGCCCTTGCCGGCTACTATCTTTTCCTAGTTCCTCTTCCAACTGTCTGCGACACCACTACCACCTACCGCATCGGAAATCTTGACAGACAGTTCAATCTGACCGAAGATCAGTTTAAAGAAGATCTGCAGCAGGCTACGGACATATGGAACGGCCTGACAAGAAGACAGCTTTTCAAGTATGATCCGAAATCGGAATTAACCGTGAATCTGGTCTTTGATGAGCGCCAATCCCTTTCTGACAAAATACAGTCGGCTGAAGAGGACACCTTGAAAAGCAAAGGGGAGCTTGAATCAAAGTTAGCGGAGCATACCAGGAGGTCTACTGAATTTGAAGCAAGATTAAAGGCTCTTAATGATCAAATAGATGAGTGGAATGCCCGCGGAGGCGCTCCTGAGGAAGTGTATAACAAACTTAAGGAGGAAGAAGTAATCCTCCAAAAAGAAGCGAATGATCTAAACACAATGGCATCGGAATTGAATCTAAATGTAGGCGATTACAATGCGAAGGTTGATGATATTAATCAAACAGAAAACACCCTTAGCCAGGTTCTTCATAATAAGCCTGAAGCAGGCCTATATGATCCTAAGAACAATAGAATAGACATATACTTCAATACAAGCAAGGAGGAGTTGCTCCATACGCTTGAGCATGAATTCGGCCACGCTTTAGGGTTAAAGCACGTTACCGATCCCAAGGCCATCATGTTTTCTAAGTCGTCCCTTCTTACACGTCCTACCCAGGATGACGTAGATGAGCTTAAAAAAGCCTGTAGGAAGATGACGCCTGTAGAGAAGCTTCAGGACGTGCTAAAGTCTGCACGCGAGAATATGGATCAGTCTACCCTTCAGTGATGGAACAGCCTTAATTTGAGGCTAAAAAACGACTATAGGTGTGTATTTGTAAGTACTTGACAGTCCTATAATACTATGCTATAATACTTCTAGATCCTAAGGTTTTTTCCTATTTCGAAAGAGCTTTAGGATCTTTTTTTATAACGGATACTTTATGATAAGAAAGGTTCTTGTCACATTGTTTCTGTTATTTCTCGCCTTGCCAGTTTCGGCAGCCGAACATGTTGCCGGGGGCTCAGCAGTTATACAGAACCTTCCCCACGGACCAATAGCTCAAAAAATGTCCTATAGAGACTTTGTTATGGAGTCTAATAGTAAAAAAAGAGCAATCAAATCTATACTTGAAAAAAGTGGTTCTCCTATGGCAGGCTCAGTTGATACATTTTTACATACATGTGATCAGTATGAGCTTGATTGTTATCTTCTTCCGGCTATTACCGGCCTGGAATCCGGTTTTGGTCATTACATCCTTCAGGGTTCGTACAATCCTTTTGGTTGGGACGGCGGATACGCATACTTTAATAACTGGGATCATGCGATCCAGACCGTAGGGGCAGGTATTCAGGAGCGCTACATCAACTATGGGGCGCAGACAATCGAGCAGATTGGTTCAAAATATGCTGCAAGTCCGACCTGGGCTTCACGTGTCCGTGGCTATATATCTGACTTCGAGGGTGAGGAAAAGAAAAACAGTTTGTATTTGAGCGATCTTGATTTACAATTATAGGATGGCCAAACACTCTATCAAGAGACTTCCCAAGTCCACGGTCGAACTTGTAGTTGAGGTTCCCAAAGAAGAGATCCAAAGCTCCTACAAAAAAATGTTCGCGAAACTCCGTGACGATCTTGAGGTCGAGGGCTTTAGGAAAGGAAAAGTCCCTCAGGAAATTGCGGAAAAAAATCTGCAAAAAGACGCAGTATATCAGGAAGTAATACGGGACATTCTTCCACAGATCTATGACGATCTGGTAAAAAAAGAATCTTTATCGCCTGTTGTTTCCCCTAAAGTGGAGCTTCTTAAAGCTCAGGAAGGCCAAGACTGGCAGATAAAGATCACGGTGGCAGAGCGGCCAAAGGTGACGCTTGGCGACTACAAAAAAATGGTACAGAAAGTAAAGCAGGAAAAGAAAAAAGACAGCATCTGGATACCGGGTAAAGACAAAAGAGATCCTACAGATGAGGAAAAAGCAAAACACAATCAAGAACTTCTAAACTCAATTCTTAACGAACTGGTAAAACATTCAAAGGTGGATGTCTCCGATCTTATTCTGGAAGACGAACTGAACGCTCGGCTGACCAGACTGGTTGACGACGTGCAAAAACTAGGCATGAGCATGGATACCTATCTGAAATCCAAAAACCTGACTATGGACCAACTCCGTGGCCAATACAGATCAGAGATCGAAGGAATCCACCAAATGGAGTTTCTTCTGAACGAAATCGCAGAACAGGAAAAGATACAGGTTGAAAAAGAAGAGCTTGAGAAGCTGTTTTCCTCTATTCAAAACGAGAAAGAGAAGGAGATGGCGAGACAGAATTCCTACTTTTATGCAGCACTGCTGCGGAAGCAGAAGACCCTTGATTTTCTCCTAGGCCTGTAGTAACATTGAGCCATGTCCACCAAGCAAAAAACCAAGGCTAAACAGCCTGGATTGTCCAATCCATACGAGACCCTAAAAAACACTTCCTCAGGGGGTATTTTCGACCGCATGATGGGTGGAGATCATGGAGATGAAGATCTGATGAGGCAGTACGTAGAGCGTCAGGAAAGATCAAAACCTCAAAAAACTCAAAAAGAGGTCCGCTCACTTTTCAGCTATAACGAATACCACGAAGATAATATTGTCAAAAAGGAGATCTCAGAGCTTGCAGGTCAGCTTAAAGGAGAACTTTCCAATCTTAAAAAAGCAACTTCAGAGCTAAACACAGAGGTACAGGAAGTAGAAAAAACCATCATTAATCCCCTACCTGAAAAACCCGGAATTTATCACGTCCGCTTTCTTGAAATTCTTATCAAGCTTGTCCAGACAATACGGCTTAAGATCGGAGAATCTAAAACCTGGTTTGAGGCAATGACAACCAAAAAGAAAAAGAGGGGCTCTTTATTTATGGCGCTTTCCAAGAAAAAAGGAACGCAGTACTCACTTTCACAAGAGCTTCAGACCTCCCGATCTGTCCAATAATCACTCCAATACTTTTAGAAAGCTGTTTACCTTTGAAGCCCAGCTCGTAGATGAAGGAGCGTAACTAGCCATAATCTGGCTCGCAGTGGTCATCCCGCGGTCAAGATAGTTCTTCCGAAGACCTTTCGAGACGGTTTCTATAGCATCCTCGTAAGAGTCGAATCTGGTCACTGTATTGCCGTAAATCCCCCATCCCCAGCAGTTATGAGAACCGGTAGGGATTTGATTACAAAGACCTGACTCTATCATTGCGATCGCAGGAAGAAGTCTGTAGTCAAACTGATATTTGTCCGCTGTTTTTACTATGAAATCAGCGTGGTCGTAAAGAGGTGAGTTATATTTTCTGAAAAAAAGTTTGAGATTTGCCGCTCTTCCATCGGCGAGCTGGACATCGGTTTCATATCCTTTCGGTCTGGGTTGCGCGGAGTTTGAAAATTCCTGGTACTGCGATATCTCATCCAGAATCCTATTTGCCGCTTCTACACGGCGGACTTTATTGATATACGAGGTGACGGTGTAGACGTTGAGAACGATGAGTATGAAAAAGGAAAAAAGCCAAAGAAGCTTTCTTTTTCTCATACTATATAACTATAAGAAACCATTGATACCTTGTCAAATACGGTAATAGTAGGTAGGAAAAGGCTTTCTTTCCAGGACTTTTTTAATCTTCTTGTCCCAGCCTGCTATCTTGAATCCGTGGGATATTATAAGCGTACCCTTCCTGCATTCTTTTATAAACTTCTGTTTTAGTTTGACAAGCATTTCCGGCATGAGAAAAACATAGACCGCGTCGTATGATGATAAAGAGGTCTTGTAAATATTCTGTGTCCGGAACGATAGATTTTTAAGATTCCGGTGCTTTATCTTAGCAATAAGGATAAGTATAGAGTTGATGTCCACGCCGGTCCCCTTCAGATTAAATTTCTGAACAGCGTTTCTGACCACTCTTCCGTCACCACAACCCAGCTCAATAATTTTTTGTCCTTTTTTTAGGCCGGCATTTTTGAGTACTTCATAGATACTTGCGTTTTTTGTAGGTACATACGGTGCTCCCTTAAAGGAAGAGAATAATAACGACGTTATATAGACAAATATTGAAAAAGCCAAAAAAAGCTCAAAAAAGAGAAATGCAAAGTAGGCTGTGGCAAGAAGCATAAGTGAATACTATAGTATAATAGAGGGAGATTTCAAGCGCCTGTAGCTTAACCCTCCTTTGCTCATAACCATTGTCATTGAGCTTCGGAAGGGCAAGTGGAAACGCGTGTGGCGGAGTTTATCCCGCGAAATGCCTCCGTAGCTTAACGGATAGAGTACGTGGCTTCGGACCACGTGGTGGAGGTTCGATTCCTCCCGGAGGCACATATATCGGGAGACCACAAGGTTGGGGGTTCGACTCCCTCCAGGCGCGCCAATAAATTAAGCTCTCCAAGCGAAGATTCTCGTCCTTTTGATAAAAGGAACACGAGACTGAAGCCTTAGATTTACACTGTTAATTTCCGACTCTGTATATAAAACGCTTTTCTCTTTGGTACTTACCCATACTTTATCTTCACCGTTTTTTGGAATCCAGACCATTGCCTTCTGCAATTCCTTTCCATCTTGTGAAGGCAGTCTTCCTTTATAGGCTTTTCCAATTTTCGCAAGGCCAGCTCGATATGTTCCCAATCTTCCCTCCAAAAAAATCTCAATAGACATATGAAATTATATCATAAGAGCCTATAGTTTAGACGTAATTTTTATTAACCCTGTTTGTTATAATTAAAGGACTATTGGGTCTGTAGCTCAACTGGCAGAGCAAGCGGCTCTTAACCGCTAGGTTCAGGGTTCGAGTCCCTGCAGACTCACAAAGTTGGAGTTCGAGAAGGATCCTCTTGCAGCTGTTTTTCTACTTCTCCTAAAATGTTTCTAAGAAAATCCAGCTCCCCTGCATTATTTGTGAATATACGATCAGATGCAACGAGTCTTTGTTTGTCTCCTACTTCTTTCTTCCAAGTGTCGCACTTTAGGATTACTGAATTTTCGTTATTAACAAGACTTCGTCCAAACATATAGGATTTGAGTACTTCTGTTCCGTCTTCTTCAGTCGTAGTAACAGTAAGATGTCCGCTTGGGAGCCACATCTCAGGTAATTCCGACACGCTTTCTCTTCTTCGATTGCGAAAAAGAACTGGACTGGGTAAATAATTTATTTCAACCTTTTCACCAGTAGTTAGCAAAAAGACATCCTTAAGAGTTGGATTACGAGAACGTATTTTTGTTTGAAGGGATGCTCGATTATCAAAACGTTTATACAATTCATCGCCTAATTCTTCAAAAAATCCGAGCATTCCTGCAGGACTCGCAGTGCGGTCCTTAGGCTCAGTAACACTGTCTCTTTCAGTCATAGTTTAGAAGTATACAACAGTCCATTTTTAATGTAAAGTAGTTCTGCGACAACCCAAATCTTACGGCGCTCTTACCGGAATATTTTCTCTCTTTAATATTATCCTGCCATGATAAAGCGTTAGTCTGAAGGCTTAATTAAGCCCTATAGTTTGACATTTAGCCTTAGAATTGATAGAATTATAATCTTATGGCAGAAAGAAAGCGTTACCGTGGAAGTGAGAGAGAATGGATTGGAGACTACCCAAGTGATGCTACCTTAACAATTGTCGAAGGACCACAAGTTGGGAACTTCATACCTTTAAGCGAGGGTGAATTAGGAAGATATCCTTCTTTTCATCCGGAACGGCGCAAAATAGTAGTCCCTCATACAGGAGAAGCCCTTATGATGTTAAGCAATGGATTGCATGTTATTTTTCGGCATCTTCCAAAGAAAAAAGAGCATCAATATGGATTATTGGTAGCATTTCATGGAAAAAAAGTCAATGTTCAAGAAAATGAAGATGGATCACGTCATACATGGATACCGATAGCAAAAAAAGTTACTTTTCCCGAACTTACACAGACGAAGTCTTTTGCCGGATTGACTGTGCAATGCGAATATACTACTTAATTACTTCGTTTTTTGATGGAGCTTGAGGAAGCAAAAAGCAAGTATTACACCGGAGAGCATCAATGTAAAGTGAAAGATATACTCGATCCTTAAAAGACCTGCCAT
>JANWJL010000018.1 GCA_025451885.1 Candidatus Microgenomates bacterium | reverse complement strand
TTTTTCCATTTCTTGACCCAAATCTTTATCATTATCAAAGTACAGACCCATCCATCCGCCGTATCTAAAGCCTTCTGCTGCGTCTTCTTTGGAGTCACTTGGTGCCTGTATGACGCCATCAAGAGTAATAAATTCAACAACAATAATCTTTCTCATACCTGAAGTATATCAAACATCAGAAGTTGACTGGGAGGGTATGGTTCGAACGTCCGCGTCTCTGTGAAGCTAAAAAGACCGAGTCCAGGCGAGTGGACGACGTCAGAACCTTTTACAGACATTTAGTCACCACCTAAATTTTGCAAAAAGGGTTTTGCGTCTTCATAAATATAAACTTGAGCTCTTGTCTCACCTGATACTGAAAGTCCTCCTATCATTTGTTCTGAAGCTAACAAAATTTTAAAGCGATTATGTTTTGTATGATGAAAGGTTCTACCCTCGTGATGTTCTTGACAATCGATGATTGATTGATCGCGGACAGCTTTCCATCCGTCGTAGACTACGATATCACCTGTAACCTTAAAGTCACAATCTCTACAAGTGAGAGTCACTGAGGTTAATCCGAACCGTTGCGAAGGATCTAAATCAATAGGTCTATTTTTTCTTTCAACCATCTTGGTATTATACTATTGAGAAGCTCTAAAATGAAGTGTCCAGGCGAGTGGACGACGTTAGAACCTTCTATGCTCAAATTTAGCATCTAGTCGGGCAAAAGAGAGACAGTAGCCGAACTTTAGATTAGTACGAAAGGAAGGAAGGTCGTAAATGTTCTATCAAACGAATTAGTTTGAGTCTGCTCAGAGAAGATAAAAATTTACTAGTTACTGACTGCTTTTAGGATAGTCTTCTCTTTTAACTCCGTTTTGTTAACTTTTTTCTCCAACGTCTTATCGTTTTGGTTTTTTTTAAAGTAATAAGGAAGTGAATAGATAAACCCGGATATAAACGGGCCTACGCTTAGAATAAAAAGTAGAATAAATGCCAACGCGCTTCCAAAGAGAACTCTTCGTGCGGCTACGGATTTTGCAAACTTTTTAAACAGAAGAAATATCAATAAGCCGAAAAGTCCGATAGCGCCGAATAAAGCAAGCAATGCTGCTCCGGGTTTCTGAACGATCAAATTGTCAAGAAATCGATCGAGAGAATCGAACTCCGACGAACTTACATTTTTGGGAGATTCTTTTTGAAACTCCTTAGTAAGCGCATTCTTAGATTTTTCAAAAGATATATTTGCCGATGAGGAAGTTCCAGGACTCTTTGAATCGTTACCGAGCAGCTCATTCCGTGTAATTGCAGATTCATCATTGGAAAGTAGTCCGTCTACACCCTCTGGATCTGTTACATTTTGATTACCCGCGAGGCCACCTCCGTTTATCTGACCATTTCCGTTTGAGAGAGTCGTAAAAGTACCGCGGAAGGAAATGGCTAAATTTTCAGAACGGTCTTTAGAAACAGCGCGGTACGAATAAGTTGTACCCGGAGAAAGACCTCGGAAACTGACTTTTCGCAATCCTTGAGAAGCGAAGTTTCCTACAGGAGTATTAAATTGATAATTTGTAATGAGAGTGGCATTAGTCGCGTTTGTAGAATAGTAGACTCTATCACTTGCTTCCTCATTAGTAACCCAACTTATGGTAGCACTGTTCTGGGTTACAGCTGCTGCCCGTAAAGAAGTAATTGCTGGTGGTGTATTATCACGGGGAAGCAGTGCTCCCAGAAGTAATCCAGGGGTTCTGAAACTATTTACACCGGATGTTGTTACTTGATTGCCATGATCCGTAGACGCTACCGCATACGAGTATGTAGTATTGGATTGAAGTCCGTTTAGATGAATGGAGTGATTTATCGTATTATCATTGGGTTGGTGGATTACATGTGTGTCTGCTGGGTCGCTGTAATAGTACATATTGGAATCAGATGTGGTAGCGGTCGTCCAGTAGATTGATACACTTGTTGCGGTTAAATTATCGTATCTGGGGTTAATCAGCGGAGGAGGTAAAGTGAGATGATTGATGACAAACGGCGTAGGAGTAGGGGTCGGGGGATTAATTACTCTAAAGGAAGGCTGTTCTGTCCAGAATGACTTAACGGGAGAAGTATAATCAACGGTCTGATATCTAATGCGCGCATAACAGGAGTAACTGTTGCCTGGTAGTAAATCATGAATGTGGACGGAATGGGTAAAAGAACCGTTGGCCGGATCATTACTGAAGGCCGCAAAGCCGTCACCACTTCCATTATTATTATCACAAGTAAGATCGGAACCGTCGGCAACACTACTAGTCCAATTGGCATCGGCCGATGTTTGCGTGATGTTGGAAATCACCGGTTGGCCGACTGTCGGTACAGTTGCAAACGAAGCCTTTGCACCAAGGCTGACTGCTAAAAGTATTAACAAAAGCCAATTTATGAGAAATTGCATTCTTTTTTCCAATAGTCCGCTCATGAATAGATCAATAGAATAATCCTTTCATATTGGTAAGCAAAAAGCAATAAGCTTGACTTGTTGTTTCATTCGGGTTTATCATAAAACAATGGGGAAAAAACTTTCCATTGGGTTTTTAGTAATAGTGCTCCTTTTTGTCGGATACCTCGGAGTTGCTTTTGTTCTTCATAGGATTGACAAGGGATCGATTTCAAATCAGAGTGGTGACGCTCAAACGACTGCTCGCGGTTCAATAGACCAAAATCTTATCGGCAATTGGGATACCGGTTGTTTGGTTCCCGATCCCAAGTCGCCTTGGGCAGAGAGACATACGTTTTCCATTAAATCTGACGGAACAGCAAATCACAAAAGATACAGTGGAAACTCTTGTCTAAAAATGGCGGCCGATCAAGATGATAATGGAAATTTTACCGTTCCTTCGACTGGGAAGATTAATCTATCATATACGACTGGGTTTGCAGCAGGGGTGACTGTATACGATATTTATCAGATTAGCGGGACAACGCTTAAATTTGGGCATGGATTTTGCAACTGCACTGGTAATGGAAAAAATGGAGGAAGTGAAACAGATAGATTTACTGCGCCGAACAACTTTTTATTATACAAAAAACAATAAAGGCCTCAAACGTGCTTTCCCTATGAAGCTAAAAAGACCGAGTCCAGGCGAGTGGACGACGTTAGAACTTTTTACGCACAGATTTAACTTGAAAATGGAACGATCATGTAGGAAGGAAGAGGTCTCGAGCCAGGTTTGACGAATGTATTACCTCTTCTACCAAGTTTTTTAAGATTTCCTTTGCGATTTCTCATTATTTTGGCTTGACCATCAGTATTATAGATAATATGACTACGTGTGGGATCATCGTTGCCAAATTCAGGAGATTCTTTTGTTCTCCCTATTGTATATTCATGAGGGCTCAAGGCAGTTATAACTATTTTTTCAGGTGAATTTTCATGCGCCCACACCTTATCGGGAATCTTATCGCCTCCATTGAGGATAGATAATTTACGATAAAAATCCCCAAGATTAGAAAAACCATAATAAGCTCCCGCAGGAATTGGATATATTTCTTCGATAACCAAAACGGTATCAATAGGTAGGGTTTCTGTCCAAGATCCTCTTTCGTTTACTAATACCAATCTATCTAGCTCTCTCATTGCTGGGAATTATATCATAAACATGGGGATTCAAAAACACATCAACTAGGAAGGTTCTCGAGGCTAAATAGGCGAGTCCAGGGGGAGGGACTCGAACCCCCGTAGGCCGAAGCCAGCAGATTTACAGTCTGCCCCCGTTGACCGCTTGGGTACCCCTGGAGTGACTATATTATAGCATTCCGAGGCTGTAGTATTTAAGCTATTGAATCTAAAAACTATTTATGGTTTAATTTTTACCCACATGAAAAAGCAAAAGAAACAAAAAGATGCTCTTGTTACACAAGCTCTTCTAAAGGAGACTTTAGACGAACGATTTGAGCAATTTTACAAGAGGTTGGAAATATACTTAGATCATAGATTTAAACCGCTTGAAGCTATGGCAGAAGATTACTATAAATTCAAAGACTACGTTATTGACAAACTTGACTGGTTAGTCGGAAAGTATCAAAAATTTGAGGACGAACATTTAATACTCACGACAAGATACACTGATGTTTCACGAAAAATAGACAACCACGAGATTCGAATTACAAAGCTCGAGAAAAAGACAAACTAGCCCCCTTACAACCTGCTTTTTGCTATGATGAAGTATGGCTACCACGTCTTTGACGGATGTTTCCTACTATGTAAGGAAATTCTACCCCTTTGCCATTCTGGGAGTCATCGTGATCCTCATCCTTTACTACGCAGTCAGACTGTCGATTTTGTATGTTGAGTCGACCCGCGTTATTCCGGTTTCCACAAATACTGTTTTTGGAAAGATCAAAAAGCCATATCTTCTTGAAGCATCACCGAGCGCAGGTCTGAAGTTTAAGCTCGATACGATCGAAGGCGTACCAACGACCGCAACCGCTACTGCAAAGGTATTTTTTCTTCCTCCTCCACAGGTTAGATTCGGCTACAAAGAAAAGGTCTTCCTGATTGCAAAAACATTGGGTTTCGACACCGAGGCTACGAACTCTTACAGACTGGTGAATAACCAGGCTATCTTCAATGAGCCCAACCAAAAACTTCTCATCGACATAAGAAACTTCAATATAAGCTACCGGTACTTTTTCGAAAATGACAAGACGCTTATTAACCAAGCCATGACCCCTGAAAGCCAGGAAAGCCAGACCAAGGCAGTCGACTTTTTGCAATCCATAGGTGCCTATCCGCAAGAGCTTGCCCAGGGAAATACCAATATCATCTTCTTCCGGCTCAATCCTAATACGAAGCTTCTTTCCCAGCTAAAAGACAACATAAAAGCAAATCTTGTCGAGGTGGATTTTTACCGGCCTGATATCGACGGATTGCCTGTCCTGTCTCCGAAATACTTCAACAGCCAGCATTATGTCCTAATGCTGTTTACGAAAGATGGACGCTCAAAAATTCTACGGTCGGATCTTAGATTTTTTGAAAAATCTGCAGAACAGGTAGGGACATATCCCTTAAAGACAGGGGAGGAAGCGTATGCGGAGCTGACCGGCGGAAAAGGCATGGTGGTCTCGAATCCGCAGGGCAAGAAAAATGTAGTTATACGGAAGATGCTGGTAGGATATCTGGATCCTGATACCTATCAGGATTATATGGAGCCTGTCTATGTCTTTTTAGGCGACGGGGACTTCGTAGCTTATGTGCCTGCTTTGAGCAATGAATTTCTCACCGACTAAAAGATCAGCGCAGTAGATTTACGTAGCCTATATTTTCATCAATCCACTTCACGATATTTCTTGTGTCTTGAAACCGGTCCTCGCTTTTTAAGACGATGAGAATAAGTTCATGTCCATCTGGTCTTTTGTAAAGACTTACCAGATTTTCTCCTGCATTCTCCGTGTATCCTGTCTTAAGGCCGCCGATTCCCTGAATCTCACCCAACAGCTTATTTACGTTTGTAAGAGTATGAAAATACTTAAAGTCTTCGTCCGAGATAATGATCTCTTTGGTGGAGACGATCTTTGAAAGATACTTATTCTTAAGCAGTTCACGTGCCGCAAGTGAAAGATCATAAGGAGTCGTATGTTGATTGTCGGAGTCAAGTCCAGCCGGGTTTTCAAAATAACTGTCAGCCATATGCAGCTGCTGCGCCTTCTTATTCATTTTGTCGACAAACTTATCAAACCCATAATGGTCAGCCAGCGCATACGCAGCATCATTTCCGGAATGTACGAGAAGCCCATATAAAAGCTTTTCTATCGTGATGCGCTCTCCCGGAATGAGTCCCATCACCTGACCGTCTTCATTTACTCTTTCGACAGTAATCACGGTATCCGGCTTGAATAGATCATAGGCCACAAGAGCGGTGAGGATTTTAGTAGTGGACGCAGGAAAAAATCTTACCTTCTCGTTCTTCGTATATACCGGGCTGAAAGAATTAAGATCTACGATATAGGCGCCTTCTGCGGTAATGAGCGGAGCATCGGGAGTTCTTTTTACAGCAACGGCAGTTAACGGCAGATCTTCTGGATTGTTTTTCTCGGCAAAAAGTTTACGGTTGTATGCAAAGATATGAAACAGCTCGGAATCTCCGGGATAAAACAAAAACAACAAAGAAAACAAAATAAAAAAAATGTAAAAGCGTCGTTTCATCGGAATTTAGGATTTTTTACTTTTTTTGGAAAGTCTTACGTCTACACGCTCCATATCTCTTGGAAAAAGAGCGGCTTCTCTGACATTTGCAAGATTCAGCAATTTCATAGTGATTCTTTCAGCTCCCATCGCAAACCCACCTTCAGGCGGCATTCCGTATTTAAAAGCCTGAAGATATACATCGTAGTTTGCAGGATCATCGCCCCACTTTTTCAGATTCGAAACAAGTTGTTTATAGTCGTTTATTCTTTGACCACCGGTAATCCATTCAATTCCCCGACCTATAAGATCAAAACTTAAGGTGAGTTCAGGGTTTTTAGGATCAGGATAAGTGTAAAAAGGTCTCTTGGAAGTGGGGTAGTGGGTAATAAAAACGAGTTCTGAACCATGCTGTTCATTAGCCCATTTACAGATTTCATCTTCATCAGCAGGGGAGAGGTCAGGTTCTTTTCTGACATCTCTTTTGGTACGTTCAAAAATAATATCCTGAGCTTCTGTGAGAGTAAGACGGGGAAACTTTTCCGAAACCTTTGGTAAAACAGCTTCTAAAAGTTGCAACTCTTTACTACATGACTCTTCTACGGTTTCAATGATTTTCTTAACAACAGATTCTGCTGTATCCATGATCTCTTCCCATGATTCTATGAAGGCCATTTCTGCATCGAGACTTATATATTCGGTAATATGTCGAGTTGTAACACTTGGCTCGGCACGGAATGCATGAGTTACTGTGAATACTTTATCGAAAACACCAAGCATTATTTGTTTATAAAGTTGGGGACTCTGGCCCAAGTAAGCTTTATGATCAAAGTATTCAACAGCAAATGTCTCTGCTCCGCCCTCTGCTTGAGCTGGGACTAAAATTGGAGCCTGGAATTCTCTGAAGCCCTGTTCTTTAAGTATTTCTCTAAACGAATCAATTACCTTTTCCTGGACCTTAAAGATCGCGCTTACTTTCGGATGCCTTAAGGTCAAAGACCGATAATCCAAAAGAGTGGGGAGCGTTACATCAAGCGATTCCTTGCCCATATCAAACGGAGGAGTTTCAGCATGTGATAGCACCTCAAAGCTTTTTGCTTCAATCTCAATCTCGCCAGTGAGTAGTTTTTTATTAATAAGTTTCTCAGGCCTTTTTTTTACTGTTCCTTCTATTTTAACCACGTCCTCAGGGTGGAGGTTTTTAAATTTTTCATCGCCTACGACCTGCACAATACCGGTGGAGTCACGAAGGTCGATAAACACAATCTTTTTATGATCCCGCAGGTTTGAAACCCAGCCATACAATGCGACTGTTTTTCCAGTTTGTTGTGGAGTATCGGAAACGTATACCTTCTTCATGTAATTACGGTACATTATAAAGTTTATTGAGACCATTGACAACGAAAAATAAATACTATATCCTTATTGTTGGAAAGAGATATATGGCCGCGCGTTTAGAACAATTACGACCTTCTGCACGAAGACTTCATGATACTGAACCATCCGAAAGAGACATATTGGAAACATTTGCAATAAAAGGAGCCAATGCATATCAGGCTGGACTTGAATCCCTTGGGATCGTCAGCAAATGGGAGTTAAAAACAGATGAGCTGCTTGCCGGCGATCATGTTATGGACGGAAAGATATTGCTGGGTGGCGTACATGCAAGAGCAGTGGATATCGCAAGAGACGTCATAACCGGTGCGATCGCCATAGAACGTGATGTAGACGTTGCGTTGAGCGATGAGGAGGTTATGGCAGTTGGTGAACTCTATATGTTTGCTCATCCAGATCCTGAAACAGGCCATTCATCTACTCAAGAACTTGAGACAGATGGAGTCGAAAAAGCATGGAAGCTGATCGGTCAAAATCAGGAGCTTTTTGATTATGTAATCAGACATCCTGACTGCTTCTATCTACCAGAATAAATTACCTACTCTTGAGAACAATCTGATAAGGGTATACAATTGATAGGCTATGAATATGGAGTTGGTTACCGGTGTTTTGATTGGTCTGGTCGCTGCCTTTGTTTTGTTCAACTTCTTCAAAAAAAAGCAAAGTGAAGAAAACGTTTCATCGGTCTTTGATGAGAAGATCCCGCTTATTGCCGCTACCTTAAAACAACAGCTTGAAGCTGAAAAGCAGGATATCAAGACCGACATGAAAAACAAAAAAGAGGTCATCGAAGGATTGGTAAAAAGGGTCTTTGACGCACTTGAAAAACATAACGATAAATTAAATGATGCTGAAAAAGAAAGAGTGGGCTCCTTCCGCGCCTTAAAACAGGAGTTGGTCAACCAGAGTAAGATTACCGAACAGCTCTCGGTTACAGCAGATGGATTGAAAAGGGTGTTGTCCAACAATCAGCTTAGAGGACAGTTTGGAGAGCAGGTGGCTGAAGATCTTCTAAAGATGGCAGGTTTCGTGAAGGGAGTGGATTACGAAGCCAATAAGAGTCAAAAAGATTCGGAGACCAGACCGGACTTCTCGGTTTTTTTGCCAGACGGAATCCGTATCAACGTTGACGCTAAGTTTCCCTTTAGCAACCTGGTAAAGTCGATTGAGACCGAAAACAAGGAAGCAAAGAAAGAACATATGAAGGCATTTGAGCGTGATGTTCGCGAAAAGATTAAACAGGTCTCAAACAGAAACTACATCAATCCGGAAGACAATACCGTAGATTTCGTTATCATGTTCATCCCCAACGAGATGATCTTTTCATATATCTATGACAAGATGCATACGGTATGGAATGAGGCGATGAAGCAAAAGGTGGTATTTGCAGGGCCTTTTAGTTTCACAGCGATACTGAGGATGGTGCGGCAGTCATATGACAACTTCAAGTATCAAAAAAACGTCCAGAAGATTATTACCCATATTAAGATGTTTGAGCAGGAATTCGAAAAATATGACGGAGAGTTCAATAAAATAGGGGACAGGATTAACTCGCTTACTCAGCAGTACGATGTGGTAAAAACGACCCGGACGAATAAGCTAAGAAGAACAGTTGACAAGATCCGCTTGGAAGATTCGACAACGCCCCTTTTAGAGTAGTTAGGACATTTTGTTGGGGTTTGGCTTGAAGATCTTTGGTTTTAGCCATTCCTCTTCATCTTCACCATCTTCTTCATCAATCTCATCTTCTTCATATCCTACTGGTTCCTTTTCCAAGGCATCAGGCGTGCGGACCATCCGTTGTTCAAAAGGAGCCTTACTCTTCCCAGACGCTTCTGGTCTTTGATCCTGCTTGGGTTTGATTGCACCGCTTTTCAGAAGAAAAGCAGCCGCTTCAAACGTGCCTGCAGTTATCTGTGGTGAGGCAAAGTTTTCGGTAGCAAAAGAAAGCCCCCTGTATAGATTGGTTGCCATATCACGGTCAAGCTCAACATTAAGGCTTTCAAGCACATTTAGAACGATCTCCGAAGTAGAGGATATTCCGCGGTATACGAGGTTAATGCTGCCGAAAAAGGTATTGGTAAGGTTCCGTGCAATATTGATGACCTGCTTGCCTTTAAACTGCTCCTGCTCCTCTTCGTAAAGGCTTCCTAAGGCTCTTAACGATGAGGCGTCGACTGTGATTATAAAGTCAACCGCTCCACCTGAATAGTTATAAGAGACCTTTTTATTATCAAGTTTTTCATGTCCTTTTCCAGGCACGATTACAATATTGAATTTTCCGCCCTGTATGAAGTAGTCGATCTTGTCCGTAGAGCCTTCTACCCATGGAAATGAGATTACGAGGTTTTCTCCTGATGTGGTTAGAGATGGTTGGATCTTATCTGTACCTGAAAGTTGCATTTTGATTGGGCTTGCACAGGCAAGAGATACGTTTTTACCAAGCTTGGTAAGTCCAAGATACAGCGTAGTGGCTGCAGCCACAGTATCAATAGAAGGGTTTTCGGGGAGACAGATTACACCTGAATTTGCTTCCTGAAGTACCTGTACGGTCTTCTGCAGGAGATTTTTCCCAGATTGCATATTATAGGATAAATTTTATCATATCTCCTATGCGGATGTCAAGTAGGGGTGTGAACATCATGCCAGCCTCCTGGTCCTTCTTGGCTTCCTCCACGGATTTAGCCCTGGACTTTAGAGAGACCAGCTTTGTCTTGCCCACGAGCGTTTTTTCACGGTATATTTCTGCAGGATCGCCTATGTTGACCTTCCCTTTAGTGATTTTGACTCCGAAGACTTTTTCGTTGTGAATAATAAAATTTGCCAATACTTTTGCCTCACCTTTGAGATTCCGCTCATGCTCTTCCTTTTCCTTAAGAATCTGGGAAACCTCAGAGAGTTCATCGATGAGCTCATAGATTATATTATAGGTTTTAATTACAACCTTTTCCTGCTGTGCCAGGTCCTTTGCTTCATTGGATGGCTTGGTGTTAAATCCGATCAAAATTCCCTTACTTGCCTTGGCAAGAAGAATGTCCGATTTATTCAGCTCGCCTACGCCGCCGAACAGAATCTCGATATTTGGTTTCTTCTCAAGAGTGTGAAGAATAGCCTCCAAAGAGCCGTGAGAATCAGCCTTTATTATTACGATAAGCTTTTTTTCCTCTTGTTTCGGCTTCAAAAAAGCCTCCATATCGAATTTTTTCTTGGCGGTTTCCTCTACCTTAGCCGGTGTTTTTTCGCTTTCCTCCGAGGTTATCTTCGCTCCCACCTCCGGAATCTCTGTGAAACCCAAAAGTTCAAATGGAGTAGAAGGGACGACCTCGGTCAGTGGCTTTCCAAGATCATCGAGCATAGATCGGACTTTGGCTTTCTGACCTTCTGCATAAATAGTATCACCGACCCTCATAGTACCATCCTTGATAATCGTACTTGCAACCACACCCCGTCTGTCTTTTTTTGTCTCTATGATATAAGCCTTAAGCGACGCATCCGGGGAGAAAGTAAGGTTAAGTTCAGTGCAAAGAAGCAGGATTGACTCCAACAAAGCGTCGACTCCTTTTCCGGTTTTCGCAGAGATCTGAACCGCCGGAATGGTCCCTCCTTTGTCTTCAACAAGTACCTCATGCTTTGTAAGATCAATCTTTACTTTCTCTACATTAGCCTCAGGAAGATCGGTTTTATTCATAACTACAATAAAGGGAATCTTCGCAGCTTTAATATGAGATATCGACTCTGCAGTCTGGGGTTTTACCGAATCCTTCGCATCTATGATAAGGAGTGCAATGTCAGCTACCTCTGCGCCACGCAGCCGTAGTTTGGTAAAGGCTTCATGGCCTGGGGTGTCAATAAAGGTGACTTTATTGGTATGGTAGTCTTTGATGTTTGTCGAGACCTCATAGGCTCCGATACGTTGTGTAATACCGCCCTTTTCTTCAGCAGTAACCTTGGTCTTTCGGATATAGTCGAGCAAGGTGGTTTTGCCATGATCAACATGGCCTAGGATCGCGACAACCGGTGGACGTGCTTTTGTTTGAGACATAGGTTTGGTTTATATAATACGAGGCTAGTTTCGATCAGACAACCGTTTTGGTACTATTATACGGTTTAGTTGGTTTGGGACTCAGGATTATTTTCTACAGGGGCAGATGGTTCTTCTGCGGGCTTAGCCGGCTCATCTTTTGCAGAGGCAGCCTCTTGAACAGGTTGGTCTGATTGGGGTTGAACCTCTTCTTTTTGTTCTTTATGTTTTTCTTCTTCCTTTACTTCTTCTGCTTTTTTCTCTTCCGGTTTAGCTTCGACTTCTTTTTTTTCCACGGCAGGCTTTTCTTCAGGCTTTGGAGCTGCTTCTTCGGGTTTTGCAGCAACCTGTACGATATCAATATCATGCTCAGCAAGAGCTGAAGCTAGATTGACGTTTACGCCATTTTTTCCTATGGCAAGAGGAGCCTGGGTTTCATCAACCGTAACCTTTGCCGTTGGCTTTTCTCCCTCTTTTTCTGCAGGTATAAGCTTGACCTCGATGATCTTGGCAGGAGAAAGAGCTGAAATCAAAAAGAGTTTTTCATCTTTATTCCACTGGATAATATCGATTTTTTCCTCGCCACCGAGCTCGTTTGTTACGGTTTGAACACGTACGCCCTTTTGTCCCACGCAGGCACCTACAGGATCAACTCCGCCTTGGCTGCTGAAAACCGCTATCTTAGCCCTCTCACCCGGCTCACGTACCACTTTTTTGATCTCTACGGTCCCGTTTGCAATCTCCGGCACCTCTTTTTTGAAAAGCTCTACCAAAAGCTGTGGATCAGTACGCGACACGATTATTGCTGAATTGCCAAACTTATCCTCACCAATAGTTTTTATATAAAAGTTAAGGTTGGTGTTAACGGTGTATTTTTCATTTTTAATCTGCTCTTCTTTTGGTAGTATGGCCTCAACCCGTCCGATGTCAACATACGCATTGTAGCCATCGTACCGAATGACTCTTCCTTGGGTAATGGTCCCAAGCTGGTTTTTATAGTGGGAGATTACGGTCTTTTTTTCGACTTCACGTATCTTCTGTAAGATGACCTGTTTAGCAGTTTGTGCAGCAATTCTTCCAAAACCTGGAGGCGTGATATCCGACTCTTCCTTTATTAATTTAGCCTCGCCTGTGGTTTTATTAACCTTAACAATGATATTTTCATCAGTATCGTCAGGAGTCTCTTTTTTATAAGCAGCTAGGATTGCAGCCTCGATAGAGTTTATGACATCATCAGGAGAAATGCCTCTTTCTGTCGCAACCTGATTCAAAGCTAACGCAAATTCACTTTTTACAATACTCATAAGCTTCTCATTTTAGCACAAAAAGAGCGTATTTAAAACAGCTTTGAATCAAAAGTGAGAAAGCTTTATTAAGCAGAGGCTGTTAAAGCTTCCTGACGAAGTTTTTCTACATAATCCTGAAGCTTTTGTTTCTGTTCATCATTAAGAGCCGGCCCAATAGTCTTAAAATATTCTTCAAAATATTCTCTTACACCTTCTGCAATCTTAAGATTAAGGGCTTTTTCAAGAAATTCAATGAGCTTTTCAGCATGTTTTTCCTTATCGCCTTCATATGAAATTATCTCTAAAATTTCATTTATATTGGTTTTAAAATCTTTAGCAATTAACATACAAATATACTGTCAAAGAATTGTATTATTTGGGGTTTTGACCTGATATTACCAATACCGCCGATCCCGCCGCTCCAAGAGCAATACCAATAAGCAAACCTTTCTGATCGGGCACAAGACTTACTCCTGCAGTAGCTGCTCCTGAGATAAATCCAGCCCCGGTAGCTACAGCTGATTTATATCTATTCGAATGTCTCTCCAGAAAGCTTTCAGAAGCTTGTGTGGGTGTATTCGCTGGCTTTGGTTGTTCTGGTTGTGGTGGAGTTGGTTGTCCTGGTTCGGTTGGCTCAGGCATAGGTTAATAGTAGCGAGCTTAAGAATTAATGTCAACCTTTCTTCTCTTCTTTTTTGGGAGCTTCTTTTTTTCCTTCGGCTTTTTCAGCTGGTTTTCCTTCTGCGGGTTTAGCTTCTTTTGCCTGTTCTTTGCCTTCTTTCGCTTCTTTTCCTTCTTTACCCTCTGCCGGAGCCTCCTCAACAGCTCCTTCTTCGCCTTCTTTCGCAGCTTCCGTTATCACTTCAGGTTCTGCAACAGCTGTTTCGGCCACTAAGCTTTCCTCCTTGTGGGCGATAACAGATATTAAGACCTTTTCCGGATCTTCCTTCACCGTATATTTATCTGACTTTGGAAGATTGGCGACCTTAATCTCGCCACCGATTTCTGTAAGAGGAGTGATATCGATCTCAACTTCATGGGGGATTTCCTCAGGAAGAGCCTCAACCTTAACGGTATTAGCTTGAGTAAGAAGAACTCCACCTTTTTGAACAACTGCCTCTGATTGTCCGACTGTCTTGATTGGTACTTCGGTCTCGATCTTCTGTGAAAGGTCGACCTTTCGGAAGTCTATATGCAGTAGTGAGTGTGAAACAGGATGTCTTTGAACGCCACGGATAAGTACCGGCAGTTCGTCCTTTGCGACCTTAAGATAGATGATTCCTGTTTCTTCCGCTACTTTATAGATCTTATTAAAGCTCTTAAGCTCCACGCTTACCGAAAGCGACTTAAATTTCGGTCCGAATACATTTGCAGGGACATTTCCCTGGTGTCTAAACTTTCGGAGTTTTTTACCAAAAAGAGTACGCGCCTGCGCGTCCAAATGCAGTTTCTGAGGAACCTGTTTCTTCTGTGTTGCCATATTATTTTAAGAGTTCGAGGACAAATATTTTATCCGCGGATAATGAAGTATTATAAAAAATTCGGTTGTCTTTTACAAGCGGGGAAAAGTTCTGATTGGTAAGGGACACGTTCTTAGGAAGCGTAATCTCGAGTATGAGGTCCGAATTATTGGAGCCAATCTGTTTTTGAAAAATGAGCTGATAGACGCTTTTACCGCTTTTTAACTGCTGCGGAAGTCTGTATGAGACCTTAATCTCGGAAGATCTTTTAGGAGGCAGCTGTAAAAAGAAACCGACGCTTTTAAACACAACCTCTGCCTCGTCGTATTCATTTACACGTACTCCGTCCAAAGCCACCTCCTGCACTATTGCACCCTTGGGAAGCAGGACCTGGAAATAATCTTTGTAGGTGCCGCCCGGGAAGATATTGTTTGGTGAATCGTTCTGCAGTTTTACAAAAAGATTGCTGGTTACCACACCGTTTTCATCTATATTTACGCGCTGGGTGATCAGGCGTGAAATAAAAAAATTCGCTTTATTTACTCCAAGATTTGCATCGATCGGAAAAACATAGTCGATGATACAGTTGGTATTTTGCACGATACATCTGGGTGTTATGGTCTTGCCGGACCAGTAAAGCGTATCGAAGATCTGCTGAACTTCGGGGTCATCTATAAGTACGGCTATCTGTTTTTCATCAAGTGATTTTCTAATCTGCTGAAACAACTTAAGAGGGGAGACAGCGTCGACATTTAGGATAATCTGATCAGCTACAGACCCTAAGAAACTCTTTTTTTGTATTGATCCGGGAAAGAAGTCTTTCTCAGCGTAAAACTGTGCCTTTAGATAAAAATTATCCTTGTTTATCTGTTCATCGAAACCGGGAAGGTAAATAGTTTCATATGCGGTAAGAAGATTTTGAATGGCGGTAGTAGTTATAATGATTCCTCCTGAAAAGCCTCCCAGTTTTAACTCCTGATCAAGAAAATACTTAGCCTGGTTGTAATTGTCGAAGAAATCCGGTGAAAAAGCGGAATCACGTAAAAACCAATGGGGCTGATTGAGATAGCGCCGGATCGGCTCCGGAGGATTGACGTGAATGATAAGCTGGCCGTCGGCATCGTAGACATCGTAGATCTTAATATCCTGAAGGGTGAGATCGTTCATTGTTACAACGCCAAACGATCCTATAAAACCACCGCCGGGCCGAAGCTCCATATTATTTGCAAAAAGCAGCAGATACTTTGACTCTTTTCCTTTTGAAAGAAGCTTTTCAGCATAAGGCAGGATATCGTCGACCTTGGTGATTAGCTCCGAACTTTTTATCAGATCTTTTCGGTACGAGCTGGCTATTCCGAAAGGGAGGTCGGCAAGTTTCTGATCCAGAACTAACAAATTATTCCTGATGTCGTCAATGTTCTCTTGAAGTTTGGCAAGCCGTACTTCGAGCAGGGATTTTTCCTGCTTCGTCTTGTCCTTTTTAAAGATAAGCGTCATGACGTGCTTGGCGTTTTCGTACGAAGAGTAGGTTTTTTGAAGAGTCTCGATGCCCTTATCGTTTATCTCCACCACAGTGTCGGGAAAGAGCGCAAGTCCGAAGAGAAGATAGCTGTAGCGCGAGAATGCATAGAGCGATTTGCTCAAGTTCTCTGTCTTTTCCGATATGGTCAAATACTGATTGGCACCGGCAAGGTCTCCTTTCCGAAAAGCTGATCCTGCTTTGTATATCAGAAATGAAGAAAGAAAGAGCGGCGGATAGATGATCAGGTGATAAAGAAAAAAAATAATGAGAAAAAACACCGCGATATTCTTTTTTGTAAATAATTTATAAGGCTGAATCTCAACAGAGGTTTTTTTTGGAGCAGGACCGTGTCTTTCATGGACGGTGAGTCTCAAGATGGATTCCTTACTTTTCGAAAACGAAAACCACAGAAGTTTCTCGACATCAGTATCAGTAAGGTGCTCCGAGTTTGTAAATACAACCTTTGCGTTTGGGATGGAGTTTTTTTGTATGTTGCCTAAAGCTTGCTGAGCCTTCTTTCTGTTGTTTACATAGATCATGATCAGCCGTTGTTTTGATTTTTTTCCGGCCGGAATTTGATCAGGATGCTTATTTAAGAGAAATAAATATTCAAAGCGCTCGGTATTTTCAGGGAGATGTGGGGACATGTAGACACTTGCGTCATACCTCTTCAGTTCCTTTTTAAGTAATTTTCCAAGATTGCTTGATTTTTCGTCAACAAGAAGAATTTCTTGTTTTTTTTCCGACTCGGTTACGACCATCCGCATAGCTATATTGTATAATTTCGAAGATGGTAAATGGTGATACTGACAAGAAAATTTTAGATTTGCACAAACCCGATCAAAAAAAACTGAAACATTTTTTGTCATCCCTTGATGATATTGTTTTGGCCGGTGGTTGTTTTGACATCATCCACTACGGACACGTTGCTTTTTTAAGTAGTGCAAAAAAACTGGGACGATCATTGGTCGTACTTCTTGAATCGGACGAAACGATAAAAAATAAGAAAAAAAGAAAACCTATTCATAACCAAAAAAAAAGAGCAGCGCTTGTGGCCTCTTTGAGCTATGTAGATGCTGTATTACTGCTGCCGGTTATGAAAGACGATCAATCATACCTGGACCTTGTTAGATCAATAGGGCCAAGATATATTGCGGTTACCGAAGGAGACAGACTGCTTGATACAAAAAAGAACCATGCAGCAAAGGTAGGAGCAGATCTTAAGGTAGTTACTCAAAAAATCGATGGATTATCTACAAGTTTAATCACACGTTATGCGTCTATTTCTAGCGATTGACCTTCCGAAAGAAACGAAGGAAAGCATTTCTCAACAAGTCGAGGCCTTTAAAAAAGAGTATCCGTACTTCCGGTGGGTCGATGAATCACGTTTTCACATCACGCTTCATTTTTTCGGGAACAGCAGAGACCCTGATCGTCTAAAAAATCAGATAGAGGAGGCAATCTACGATGTAGAACCTTTCCAGATGTACTCTGGTGAAGCAGATCTTTTTATGAAAAATACCATTATCTTTCATCTAATGTTTCAACGAAACAGGACGCTGGAGAAACTGGTGGCCCAGGTGAGGGAAAAGTTTCAGACAGGAAATACGATGAAGTTCGTACCCCATCTGACAGTAGCACGCTATAGAATTCCTTCAAAGCAGCAGTATCTGTTAATTAAGAAAAAAGTGCAGAGGTTGAATATTGAGGTAGACTTCCAAGTAACTCAAATAACGCTGTATAACAGCGTTATTGAGAGCGAAAAGCCACTGTACGAAACAATCGCTAAGATAGCTCTTCAAAAATAAACATTTAGAATCTTAAGCAGATCCGATTCTAAACATTCCTGTGCCGCAAACCGGGCATTTACCTTTAAGAGCTGGCTTTCCGTTCTTCAAGGTAACTTTCTCAGGATTGTCAACGTCTCTTTTTGCTCGACATTTTACACAATACATTTGTGCCATATATTTTCTTCACCTCCTTTCAAACGTGCTTATTTAGCTTCAAAATTTGAAGTAATTATTAATCGTACCAAAATACACAACGATTTCAAGCGCAATCACGATGCCTATGTAAAGCAGACTTTTTTTAAAATCCGAAATAAAATAGCCTCGCGTCTCATCGTATACGCTGTTTGGAGCGGTAGGCGTGGGTAAAGAACGATTAGCTTCAGGTTCTTCTTGCTTAGTTTTTACCTGCGTTAGGGCAGGGGAGGGGGTATTCTGCAAAAGTCTCAAACGTCGTTCTTTTGCAAGAATTTTTGCCCGCCTTGTTTTTTTAGGCATGACCTAACTTTTAACATATTGACAGTATTTTGTAAAGTGATTAGAATGATGATTAATGTTTTTATATGCAGCGTTTGCTGTAATCGTAGCTTGGCTTGCAGTTGTTTCCTATTTCCTCTTCAGAACCCGTCAGCATTACTTCCAGCTCGTGAGAAGAACAGGAAGGCAGCGCCTCGACGAGATTCTCGAAACCCTCCTTGCCCATGACGAAACTATCCAAAGGGAGATGGGCACTGTCAAAAAGGAACTTGAGCAGATCGTAAACAACTCCAAGTTTTATTTTCAAAAAATAGGACTGGTCAGATATAACGCTTTCAGCAAAACCAGCTCATCCGATCAAAGTTTTGTTCTTGCGCTTTTGGACAGAGAGTCGTCAGGAATTTTGATCAACTTTATCTACACACACGACGGAGTAAGAATCTATACCAAGCGGGTGAAGCATTCAAAAGGAGAAGAGTATCAGCTGTCAGAGGAAGAACAGACCGCAATAAAGACAAGCAAATAAGGACCTGTTATAATGAATATATAAGACATAGAGCATCCTTCATCACTTGACACGGTGGGCGCTTTCAACTTATTATATTTGGATATATGTTTAACAAAAAAACCACAATAATTATCGCTGTAGTCTTGTTTTTAGTATCAGCAGGACTATCATACTACTTCTTCGGCTACGTTAAGCCAAATCAAGAAACCCTCAAAAAATATCAGGCTTCTTTAAGTGACGAGTCGGTCGAAGAACTCGGCGGAGGTCCGAAGACAGAAGCCTGTCCTTTGAACGGTAGGCTCTTCACAAAAGCCCAAAAAGACAGATGGGAACAGAGACGCCCGATGGGTGTGATGATAGAAAACAGTCTTGATGCCCGGCCGCAGTCCGGACTTTCAAATGCGGATGTAATCTATGAAGCAGTTGCCGAAGGTGGAATCACCCGCTTTTTATCGATGTTTTATTGCCTTGATTCAAAGACCATAGGACCGGTCCGCTCGGCCCGTATTTATTTCTTAAAACTACTTCAGGGATACGGAGCCTATCCTTTATATGCGCATGTCGGAGGGGCGAATACTCCGGGACCTGCAGATGCGTTGGGCGAGATAAAAGATCTCAACTGGGATTCATATAATGACATGAATCAGTTTGCAGTGCCGTACCCATATTACTACCGTGACTACGAAAGACTTCCCAACAGAGCTACCGAGCATACGATGTATGCTGCGACCGCAAAACTCTGGAACTATGCAAAGAAAGAAAGAGATCTCACCAATGTTGATAAAAAAGGAAAATCATGGACACAGGGATTTTCTCCTTGGAAGTTTAAAGACGACGCCGGAGCAGGCAGTAGAGGAACGGTTAAAAAGGTTAGCTTTCCATTCTGGTCACAGTCAGCAGGAGATTATGCAGTAGAGTGGGGCTATGATGCCAAAACCAACTCATATGTAAGAAAAAATGGCGGCAATCCACATCTGGATAAAAATACCGGGAAAAATCTCACCACAAAAAATGTCGTTATAGTATTTGCCGAAGAATCACCTGCAAATGACGGGTATCCGGGTGGACATCTTCTTTACGATGTAGTCGGCAGCGGTAACGGTGTACTGTTCCAGGACGGTAAAGCTGCGAAGATTACCTGGAAGAAACCCAAAGAAACTCAGATGATGAGATTTTACGATGAGTCGGGCAAAGAGGTCTCGTTAGTCCGAGGACAGGTCTTCGTCGAAATCCTTCCGGTTGGCAATAAAGTGACCTACTAATCTTTTTGTTGGGATAGATTCTTTCTCAAAAGCTGTTCAAATTTTTTTAGTTGCATCTTTTTGTTTGACACGATACACTTTTAATTCAAAATGTTAAAAAAAATCATCCCTTCGAAAACCAGAATCAAGATCTTAACGCTGTTTTTCCTGCACCCAAATGAGAACTATTACCTGCGAAGAGTTGTCCGTGAAATCGACGAAGAAGTAAACGCAGTAAAGCGTGAACTTGATATCCTCGAGGGAGAAAAGGTACTTCATAAAGAAAGAAGGCTGAATAAGGTTTTTTATACGATCAACAAAAACTACATGTTCTACGACGAATTTTTACGGATTTTTTCAAAGTTCGATTCGCTTTCACAGCTGATTCACAAAAACCACTCCAAGCTGGGTAAGATCAAATTCATAGCATTGTCTACAAAATATACAAAAAGGCTTTCAATAAAAGATGACGAAGTCTACCTGGTGATCGTGGGAATTGTTGTTGTGCCGGAGATCGCTTCAATAATAACCGAAGTAGAGAAAGAGTTTGGAAGAGAGATTAACTACACTGTCATGCCGGAAGACGAGTTTGCCTTTAGAAAAAAGAATAACGATCCTTTTGTATGGAAATTTTTAAAACAGCCTAAGATCATGCTTGCCGGTTCAGAGGATGACTTTTTGAAATGAGACTATTCACTACGATATGCATCGTTATTCTCTCCTTATTCATAATTCTTGTTGATCTCCCTGAAAACGTAAGAGTAAATCAAACCATAGCAGGCCGTAAAATAGATTTTACTATCAATCCGCTTTCATTAAACGCGTTTGGTGTTAAAAGAGATTTTCGTACCCATCTGGGTCTTGATCTAAAAGGGGGGAGTCATCTCGTCTTTCAGGCAGATACCTCAAAGCTGAAGTCCGAGGATGTACCGGATGCCTTAAACTCCGCACGGGACATCATAGAAAAACGGGTCAATTTCTTTGGTGTCTCCGAACCATCCATTCAAACCATCAAATCAGGAACCAGCTACAGAATCGCCGTAGATCTGCCGGGAATTACAAATGTAGAGGAAGCAGTTCGATTAGTGGGAAAAACAGCTCAGCTGTCTTTTCGTGAAGAGGTTGCACCGGATCCTAAAATAGCTTCGGAGACTGCGGGTCTTAAGCTCTTTAATCCTGTACCCAGACTTACAGGAAAAAATGTAAAAAAAGCCACAGTGTCTTTTAACAGTCAAAACGGGGAACCACAGGTAGCTTTGAGTTTTTCACCTGAAGGAGCAAAGCTCTTCGGAGATCTTACCCAAAAAAACGTGGGAAAACAGGTGGGAATATTTATTGATGAAAATGCTCTGTCTGCTCCGGTCGTACAACAGCCAATTCTCGACGGCAATGCTGTCATCACCGGGTCATTTACGGTCGATGAGGCTAAAAACTTAGCGATAGCTATCAATTCAGGAGCTCTTCCTATACCGATTAAACTAATTGAGCAAAGAAACATCGGACCAACGCTTGGTGCTGTGGAAATTCAAAAAAGTTTGTACGCAGGCGTGGTCGGATTACTTGCGGTCATGTTGTTTATGATCCTATACTACCGTAGGCTTGGTCTTATAGCCTGTATGGGACTCATTATCTACGGCTTGATTTCATTGGCTCTTTTTAGAATGATTCCGGTGGTGCTTACTCTTTCAGGGGTTGCAGGATTCATACTTTCCATAGGTATGGCAGTGGACTCCAACATTCTTATCTTTGAGAGGATCAAAGAGGAACTCCGGAAGGGTCGGGAATTTGATATCGCAATACGATTGGGATTCGGACGGGCAATAGACGCGATCAAGGATGCAAACTTTACAACGCTTATCGTCGCCTTTATATTGTTTAATCCTCTTAACTGGGAGTTCTTTCCTCAGTTTGGTCTGGTACGGGGATTTGCATTAACTCTTGCGATTGGTGTTGCTACAAGTCTTTTTACCGGCGTGTTTATTACACGGCATCTTATTAGAATTTTTTATAAAGAAACAAAATGATTAATTTTCTAAAGCTCAGATTTCTCTATCTTTTAATTTCGGTAGTGGTCATCGGCGTGGGAGCGGCTTCTGTACTCATGTACGGGTTTAGATATTCGATAGACTTTGCCGGTGGAACGTCACTCGAGTATAAAATAGATAAGCCAATTACTACCCAGCAGCTAAATGGAGTTCTAAATAAGGATAAAATCGAAGCAGTTGATGTAGAGGTGACAAACAATGTCGTCAAACTACGAACCAAGGCTATTGACGAAAAAAAAGAATCACAGTTTAGAAAAGATCTACAAAACGATCTGAAAATAAAGGTGGATGTTTTGCGGTCCGAGACAGTAGGGCCGGTGCTTGGAAAAGAGACGATGAATAAAACCATCACAGCAGCGATTATCGCGATCATCGCGATCCTTATTTACATGAGCTTTTCATTTAAAGGATTTAACTACGCACTTTCTGCAATTCTGGCTTTGCTTCATGACATACTTGTGGTGGTGGGGACTTACTCCTTGCTTTCGTATTTTTTCAAAGCAGAGGTTGACACGCTTTTTGTGACCGCACTTCTTACTACGATGTCGTTTTCGGTACACGATACCATAGTTGTTTTTGACAAAATTCGTGAATACAAGAAAAATGAAGGACGCGGAAACGTTGAAGAACACGCAAATAGAGCTCTGACAGAAACACTGGTGCGTTCTATAAATAACTCGATGACCATCGTATTCATGCTTCTTGCGTTATTACTTCTTGGAGGATCAACTATCCGATTCTTTATTGCTGCACTTCTCATAGGAACCATAACCGGGACTTACTCTTCACCGTTTGTGGCAACACCGATACTTGTATGGTTAGAGAAGAGAAAAAGATAGTAATTATTCTTCGAGCGAACGAAGAGAGTCGAGAAGTTCTCGACAAGCTCGAACAATAATAAAATGAAAATAAAAACCTATCCGGTAGGGGAGCTTCAGGCAAACTGTTACTTTCTCATTCAAGACAAGGACTGCGTCATAATCGATCCTGGTGACTCTGCGGATTTTATCCTTGAAAAAATTCAGACAGAGAATTTAAAAGTTCACGCCTTGTTTGCAAGCCATGGTCATTTTGACCACCTGATGGCAGTAGGTGAGCTGCAGCTAAGCTTAAAGGTCCCGTTCTATATTGCAGACGAGGATTTATTCCTTCTTAAACGTGTCAAAGAAACCGCAGAGCATTTTTTAGGAGCTGTCCCACCGATTATTCAGCCAACGGAAACGCACAACCTGAAACCTGGAGCGTTTAACGTTTCAAGCTTCACGTTCCAAGTGCTGTCTGTACCCGGACATACGCCAGGATCCCGGTGTTTATATTTCCCCCCATCCCGTCATTCTGAGCGAAGCGAAGGATCTTATCCAATCATTTTTACCGGCGACACATTGTTTAAACAAGGGATCGGCCGCTATGATTTTTCCTACTCAAATAAAATCGATCTGTTTGATTCACTCGAGCGGCTATTCAAACTCCCTGAAGACACTTTAGTTTATTCCGGCCACGGCGAAGTTACTACGATAGGTGAAGAGTCAAAGAGATTTTAAATGCTTCAGTAGAACGAGCTTCTCGTTTTTGAGTTTGCCTTCGACCACTTCTTCGAATAATTCATTTAAGATTTTCCCAACTTTCGGACCTGGCTTTATTTTCAGCTCTTTCATCACGTCTTTACCATCTATTTTTAAATCAGAGATTGAAAACGGTTTTTTTTGAACCTCAACAAGACGTTTCTTAAATAAATCCAAACGCCATGAAGTTGGAGTTGAGCCGGAACCTACTCGATCTCCCGTTCTAAGATCTAGCATGTCCTGAATATTTTCTTTTCCTACCTCACGGATGAATCTACGGATCGCCTTATCCGTTTGTAATTCGGTTACGGTAAACTGATGTTGTCTGACTAATAAAACCAGTTTATCTTTATCTTTTTTGGAAAGCTTGAAGCGGTCGGCGATCTGTCCGGCTTGTTTCGCACCCACAACCTCGTGATTGTAAAACGTAATCAATCCTGTTTCTGGATCTTTCTTAAATGTTTTTATCTTTCCAATATCATGTAATAAGGTCGCAAAGCGCACAACTGGATCTTTAGACGGCGTATGTTTCAAAGCCATGACCAGATGAGTCCCTACGTCGTAGATATGATGGCGTTTAGGACTTTTTTGCGGAATTTCAAAAGCTTTATCAATTTCAGGGAGAATCTGCTCCAGCAATCCACAGGAACGTAAGAATAATACTCCTTCAGCAGGATTCTCAGAATTTAAGATTCTCATGAACTCATCACGGATTCTTTCCCATGCGATCTCTTTTATGAGCGGCGCATTGGCACGGATCGAATCTCTTGTTTTCTCATCTATAAGAAATCCAAGCTCCGAAGAAAGTCTGACAGCACGCATTAATCTTAGAGCGTCTTCCTTAAAACGTTTGTCAGGATCTCCGACAGCACGAATGAGCTTTTTTTTGAGATCTTCTTGCCCGTTGTAAGGATCGGTAAACTTCTTGCCATCGTAGGCAATGGCGTTTACTGTGAAATCACGACGAGCTAGGTCTTCCTCAATGGTCTTTGCCCATTCGATCTTCTCCGGGTGTCTGTGATCTTTGTATTCACCTTCTGTGCGGAACGTTGTAACTTCAAAAACATGCTTTGTTTTTCCATCCTCAATAGTTATCCCGACAGTGCCAAATTTATTGTTACTAAACCCCTTTGGGAATAACTCTAAAGTTTCCTCAGGCGTAGCAGATGTGGCAAAATCCCAGTCTTTATGAACTTTACTCAATAAAAGATCGCGGATCGAGCCACCGACCACATAAATCTGAAAACCTTTTTTAGTAAATTTGTCCATAAAGGACTTTACATATGTAGGAAGCGTTATCATGAACTTAATTATACTAGCAGGTAGGTTATTTTAAGGCGCAGGAGTATTGGTGGGCGGTGAAGTTATGACCACTTCTTTTTCTTTTTCGATAATTATAGGTGTTGGTTCAGGTTTATCTGTTGGTGAAGGAATGGTAGTCGTGTTATTGATCGGACTAGGTGAAGGAGTAAGCTGCGCATTCTGATTTCCAAGTTTTCCTCCACCCAGTAGATAAGTGGCAAAAGCGATTACAACGATTAATAGTAAAACGAGAACAATTACAACTCCTGTCAAAGGGTTTCCTCGGCGTTCTACGGTGCGAACTTCCTCATTCTTGTCTACCATGCAAGTAGAATAACATCACTTAGTAACAATAAAGTAAGAAGAATATAAGAATATGGTAAGTTAAATGAGAGTCTTGAGGATATCTAAATTCTTCTTGTCTGGGCCCATGTCGTCGTAACCGGGTACTTCGATTATTCCCGGCAGATGTTTTGTTTTCGGATGTGAATAAATATTTTGAAAAACTTCGACCCCTACTTCTCCTTTACCGATATTTTCATGGCGGTCTCTATATGATCCAAATGCATCTTTACTATCGTTAAGATGCCAGACCTCGAGTCTTTCAAGTCCGATCTTCTTATCAAATACTTCAAGGAATTCCTTAAATCCTTTTTTAGACCGTAGGTCGTGTCCTGCAGCATGCAGATGACAGGTATCAAGACAGACCTTTACGTTTTTGCTTTTTAAACCCTTGATAATAGCTCCGATCTCATCCAGATGAAGACCAATTTTCCTATTTCCTGCATTCTCGATAATGAACAGCACGTCGTCCGGTATTTTCTCAAGAACCTTAGAGACATGGGAGATTACGTGTTTAAGATCCTTTTGGCCTTCCTTATGAGATCCGATATGTACGATGCTTCCTCTTAATCCCATTTTTTTTGCTACCTTAAGTTCGTGAGTAAGCAGCTGGGTAGAGAGCTGGCCAACCCTGTTTTCAAATGCAAGATTGATCAGGTACGAAGCGTGAAAATAAACAGGCTCTATATCTAACTTTTTCTTTAGATCTGCGAAGCTCTTTGCTACAGCATCATCTATCTTTACAAAGTTCCAGGCACGTGGTGAGGCAGAGAAGATCTGAAGGCAGTTTCCGCCCATCTCTTTGATTCTATGAAGAGCATTTTCATGACCTCCGGCTATAGAAACATGTGCTCCGAGCTTCATAAAGCACATTATACAGCAAAGGGCTTGACAGATATTAGCAGATCTGATACTATATTGCTAACAGTTTAATTACTCTCACTTACTTCTGCAAGTTTAACAAAGTGAGATCGAATGTTTTGTAACTATGGATGATCTGACAAATAGACAAACAGAAATTCTGAAAGCTCTGATCCGGGAATACACAGAGACCGGTGAACCAATCGGTTCTGAGATTCTTGAAAAAAAATACAAGCTTGGAGTTTCCCCGGCTACTGTACGAAACGAGATGGTACAGCTTGCAAAAAAAGGATACCTTAAGAAGGAGTATTTTTCTTCCGGACGGCTTCCTTCAGCCAAAGGCTTCCGCTTCTACATAAAAAACCTCATGAAGGAAAAAGAACTGACTACTACCGATGAGGTTTCATATAAAAACAGCATCTGGGATGAAAGAGAAGATGTTCACAAGCTGCTTTCCCATGCAGTAAAGGTGCTTGCTCAACGTACCGGTCTTTTGTCGCTCGCAGCAACAACCTCCGGAGATCTTTATTACTCCGGTGTTGGAAATCTTCTGAACATAGCCGAGTTTCTCAATCTTGAGTTATCCCGCTCTCTATTTGACAGGCTTGATGAGCTTAAGTTCTGGACCAAGGTGCATGAGCGCATGAATCTTGGACAGAACGAAGTATATTTTATGGTCGGGGAGGACGACTTCAGTGATCCTCTGCTTGAGCCCTGCGCGAGTATTTTCGGAGATTTCGCAGGAGGACAGGTGCAGGGACTCATAGGAATTCTTGGTCCTAAGAGGATGCAGTACGAGATACTGGCGCCACAGATAAAATATTTTTCGCAGCTTATTGAAAATATAATGCAGGAAAACGAGTCGAAATAACCTATGAATACAAAGAAAAATAAAAAAATTCCGCAGCCGCAGACCGAACCAAAGAAACTAAAAGAAGAGCTGGAGACATATAAAAAACAGTACCTGCGGGCTTTGGCAGATTATCACAATCTGGAAAACAGGATAAATGAAGAGAGGGAAAGAATTGGAAAGCGCGCAACAAAAGCTTTTGTTTTAAAATTGTTGCCGTTTCTTGACAATCTGGAAAAGGCCGAGGTTTTCGTAAAAGATGAAGGACTGGGTCTGATAAAAAATCAATTCAGTAAAATACTTAAAGACGAGGGTCTGGAAGAGATCCAGATCTTAGGAGGGCAGTTTAATCCGGAACTCGCCGAGGCGGTGGATGTGGTCAAAGGCGAAGATGACAATATTGTTCAGGATGTTTTACAAAAAGGGTATATGCTTGACGGTGAGGTAGTACGGCATGCGCAAGTTAAGGTTACAAAAAAGGATTTATAATTTACAATAAATAATTATGGCAAAAATAATAGGTATTGATCTTGGGACCACGAATTCCTGCGTAGCGGTAATGGAGGGTGGTAAACCAAAGGTCATTCATTCCCAGGAAGGAAAAAATACGATTCCGTCAGTCGTCGATCCGATAAAACGTGTAGTCGGTGAAGTGGCAAAACGGCAGATGATCATAAACCCGGAGAAGACGATCTTTTCGGTAAAAAGATTGATGGGCCACAAATTTTCAGACGAATCAGTACAAAAGGATGTCAAACTTCTTCCTTACAAGGTCAAAGAAGGGCGCGACGGCATGGCTGTAATCGAGGTAGAAGGTAAGACCTTTACTCCGCAGGAGATCTCTGCGATGATTCTCCAGAAGATCAAAACCGATGCAGAAGCATACTTGGGAGAAAAAGTAGAAAAAGCAGTAATCACGGTTCCTGCTTATTTTGACGACGCGCAAAGACAGGCCACCAAACAGGCAGGGGAAATAGCCGGTCTTGAGGTTGTGAGGATCATAAACGAGCCTACTGCAGCTGCTCTTTCATACGGACTTGATAAGAAACATGCCCACACGATCGCTGTATACGATCTTGGTGGAGGAACTTTTGATATCACCGTACTTGAGCTAGGTGAAGGAGTCTTTGAGGTAAAGGCATCAAACGGAAACAGCCATCTTGGAGGAGATGATTTCGATCAGGTGATCATGAACCACCTTGTTTCCGAATTCAAAAAAGATACAGGCATTGATCTTCAGAAAGACAAACAGGCACTTCAACGGTTAAAGGATTCCGCAGAAAAGGCGAAGGTAGAACTTTCAACCGCAACCGAAACCGAGGTTAATCTTCCGTTTATTACGGTTAAGGATGGACAACCGCAGCATTTAGTCGTAAAACTCACTCGCGCAAAGCTTGAATCACTGGTGGAGGACCTGATTAATCAAACATTCGAACCGGTAAAGCAATGTCTTAAGGATTCTAAGATCGAAACCTCTAAGATCAATGAAGTAATTCTTGTAGGCGGCATGACGAGAATGCCAAAGATTGTAGAAAGAGTCAAGGAATTTTTCAAAAAAGAACCAAACAGATCAGTAAATCCTGATGAAGTCGTTGCTATCGGTGCGGCGATCCAAGGAGGCGTACTAACAGGCGAGACAAAAGACGTAGTACTTCTTGATGTTACTCCGTTGACACTGGGTGTAGAAACTCTCGGCGGTGTATCCACTCCGTTAATCACAAAAAACACAACCATTCCAACATCAAAGTCCGAGATCTTTTCCACTGCTGCAGATAATCAAACACATGTTGAGGTCCATGTCCTGCAGGGAGAAAGACCTTTGGCAAAAGATAATAAATCCCTTGGAAGATTTATCCTTGAAGGTATTCCTCCTTCACCCCGCGGAGTACCACAGATCGAGGTGACGTTTGACATCGATGCAAACGGCATTCTAACGGTATCCGCAAAAGATAAAGCTTCAGGCAAGACACAGAGCATAAAGATTACCGGCTCAACCGGTCTTACTAAAGACGAGATAGAAAAGATGAAGGAAGAGGCTGAAAAGCATGAAGAGGAAGATAAGCAGGAAAAGGAAAAAATAGACGCAAGAAATAAAGCGGACAATATGATCTACGTCGCTGAAAAAGAAATAAAAGACAGAGGAGACAAGCTCGATGCAAAAGTAAAAGAAGGGGTAGAGGAAAAGATTAAGGAGCTTAAGGATTCACTTGAGAAAGCAGATGCCAAAGAACTTGAAGAAAAAACTAAGGCTCTTTCAGATGAGTTGAGTAAAATCGGTCAAGCTATGAACGACGCAAGTGCAAAGACAGAGGGAGAAGCAAGGCAAAAGACAGAAGACGGGGAAAAATCTTCTTCAGAAAAATCTTCGACTGATAAGAACGCAGAAGAAGGCGAAGTAGTCAATTAAGTATGAGAGACTATTACGAACTTCTTGGTGTCACCAAAAATTCTTCACAGGACGAGATAAAAAAAGCCTACAGAAAACTCGCATTAAAATGGCATCCCGACCGCAATAAGACAAAAGAAGCAGTTGCAAAGTTTAAGGAGATAAATAAAGCTTACGAAGTCCTTTCTGACGTAAAAAAAAGAGAGACCTATGACCAGTTTGGCCCGCAGGCCTTTGAGCGGGGAGGTCCTGGCGGAGGACCAACAGGTGCAGGTCAAAATTACTCCTATCAGCAAGGTCCATTTTCATATACCTATACAACCTCAGGCGGAGGCAATCCGTTTGAAGGAGTTGATTTCGGCGGATTCAGTGATCCCTTTGAGATCTTTGAACAGTTTTTCGGGGGCCGTTCCACATCCAGACGCCAACAAAAACCGGCCTATCAGGCCGATCTTACCTTTGACGAGGCAGTAAAAGGAGTAGAAAAAGAGGTGCGTATTGAGGGAAGGAATAAAAAGATCAAGATTCCGGCTGGAGTAGACGATGGGACAAGAATTCGTTTTAATGATTTTGACATCATTGTGTCTGTACGGGGACACCAACACTTCAGAAGAGAAGGCCAAGATCTTTATCTTGAAACAATGATTCCCTTTGGTACTGCTGTCTTGGGGGGAGTCGTAGAGGTTCCTACGCTTAAGGGTTCACTGAAACTTAAGGTACGAAAAGGTACACAATCGGGGAATGCAGTACGACTGCAGGGAGAAGGAGTGCCGTATCCCAACTCATCACGGCGCGGGGATCTGTATGTAGTCTTCCGGATTCATATCCCGGATAAAGTATCTTCTAAAGCAAAAAAACTACTTGAGGAGTTGGATCAGGAGTTGAAGGTATAACATGCATACAAACGTAGGAAGTCTTAAAAAAGGAGACTTTGTAGTTCACGAAGGCCAGATCTGGCAGGTGGTGAAGACCGAGTTTTCTTTTCAGGGGCGGGGAATGGCAGTAATGCGCGCAAAAATAAAAAACATAGAGTCGGGAAAAAATATTGATCTGACACGAAAGACAGTGGACAGTATCGAGAAAGCAGATGTCGAGGCAAAGCAGATGCAGTTTCTTTATGGAGATGGGCAGGAATTATTTTTTATGGATAACGACAGCTTCAATCAGATTTCTGTAAAAAGCAGCGCTGTCGGAGACCTCTCGAAATTTCTTAAAGAGGGTGAAAAATACTTCGTTTTTTTGCACGGTGAAAAAGCGCTTAATGTAAGAACTCCTGCAAGCATCCGCCTGAAGATAACTCAGTCAGAACAGGGAGCAAAAGGAGATACGGTCTCGGCACCAAGAAAACAAGCTACGGTAGAAACAGGCGCGACCGTATTGGTACCGCTGTTTATAAAAGAAGGTGACACGATCGTAATAAATCCTGAGACCGGAGAGTACGTAGAAAGAGTAAAATCATGAGGCATGCTTACAGTTGGTGAGATACTAAAAAAGGAACGCGAAAAAAAAGGCTACAGCCTTCTTCATATCGGAAAAAAGATCAGAATCCGTGAAACCTTCTTGCAGGCTATAGAGGAGAACAATTGGAGTACATTTACCTCCAGGATTTATATCGAGGGAATTATAAAAAACTACGCACTTTTTCTCGGTCTGGATCCCAAACGCGCTATGGCTTTCTTCAGACGGGACTATGAAAAAAAAGATGACGTATCTTTTAGAAAAGCCGTCACCAGCAAGCATCTCGTACCGGAAAGTAAAAAATATGCCACATTAGGCATCGTCGTCTTGGTCCTACTTTTTTTAGCATATTTTGGCTATCAGCTTAAACTTTATTTTTCGCCTCCCCGGGTGCAGCTTATAGAGCCAAAAGAAACTCAGTTTAAAAAAGTGGAAAAAGTACGGGTTATGGGAAAGACAGAAAAGGAGGCAGTGGTGACTATTTATAAAGATAGAATCTTTCAAAACAGCGACGGAATATTTATCTATGACTACATACTCAAGAAAGGAAGGAATATCTTGACTATCGAGGTTACAGGAGCAAACGGCAAAAAAACTATCTTGACGAAAGAATTCTACCTAAGTCCTTGATAGCACGGACATTTAATGAAGAAAAGATTTTTTGAAACTTAAGACGTCTTGCTTCCTGGACAATTCTACTTTCAAGAGGAGTCTTCCTCACTTCTCCTAATAGTCCCACCTCACCGATGAATACAGACTTTGGAGGTACAGAGACATTTCTAACGGAAGAGATGATTGAGGCGATGATTCCAAGGTCTGCTGCCGTTGAGCGGATCTGTACTCCTCCTACTACATTTACGTAAATATCGTAAGAATCAAGAGGAAGAGAGATGTGTTTTCTAACAACCGCAAGTAAAAGAAGAACCTTATTATAATCAACTCCCTTGACTACCCGGCGGGGCACAGGAAGATTGGAGGGTGCTACAAGGGTCTGTATTTCATAGAAAAGAGGCCGTTTTCCCTCAGCAACCCCCACGATAGTTTTTCCGGGAACATCCTCCTTGTCTGTCTCAAGAAACGCGAGGGGATTGTCCACTGGTCTTAGTCCACCCTCATTCATCTCAAAAATCCCGATCTCATCGGTTGCCCCGAATCTGTTTTTTGAGGTTCTTATGATGCGGTAGTGTGAAAGTTTATCTCCTTCAAAAGAGACTACACAGTCAACCAGGTGCTCGAGCGTCTTGGGTCCTGCGATATCTCCGCCTTTTGTAACATGCCCTATAAATATCAAAATAATTTTTTCTTTTTTAGCGTATGGGATAAGTTTGTTGGCAACTTCTTTGAGTTGATTTATGCTTCCCGAAGGAGTGCTTACATCTTTGGAGTAGATCGTCTGGATGGAATCTACAACAACTACATCAATTTCTTCATCCAGCTCATCCAGTCCTGCAATAATTCCTTCAACCTGTACATCGCCTGAAAAAAATAAAGAGTCAAGTTTTACCTTCAAACGTTGAGCGCGATCTCTTACCTGCTGTTCGGATTCCTCTCCTGATATGTAGACAGTCGAAAGTTTGGCAAGCGATTGTAGAAGGAGCGTAGATTTTCCAATGCCCGGCTCGCCGGTAAGAAGCACTACTTCTCCGGGTACGAATCCACCACCAAGTACCCGGTCGAACTCAAAAATTCCTGTTTTTTTCCGGGATGTTGCGGTTGAGTCATTGGATTTTGAGAGCCGGACCAGCTTTATCTTTTCGATTGAACCTTTTGACCCTCTTGTCTTAGTTGACTCTTTTTCTACTAACGTATTCCACTCTCCGCAGTTTGGACACCGTCCCAGCCATGAGGCAGACCCGTATTCACAATTAGAGCAAATAAAAAGCGCCATAGCCTACATTTTTTCAACGGTTTGAATGCCTAGTAGTTTTAAGCCGTTTTTTAATACAATGCCGACCGCAGTGGTAATCTTCACTCTTAAATCAAGCTGGCTTCCTTCGGACTTTAGTACATGATGTCGCTGATAGAATAGATTGAAAGCTTTTGCAAGATCGTATAAGTAGGTCACAAGTACGGTGGGCGAATATGCTTTTGCCGCTTGACTCACGATATCAGGATATTTGTTTAGCTTTCTCAAAATACTTAGTTCTTCCGGGTTTAAGGCAATCTTACCACCTTCTTTTTTAGTTTTTTCCACCTGCTCGAGTATACTGCGGGTACGCACGTAGGTATAGAGCATATAAGGGCCTGAGTTGCCTTCCATATTGAGGACCTCATCCCAATCAAAAACTACATCAAGCTGAGGACTCCGTTTCAGGTCGTTCCACTTTATAGATCCTAAAGCTATGGTATCAATATTGGACTTTTCCTTTAATTTTCCTGAGGCCTCTGTTAGTTTTTCAGCTTTTTTTCTCGCTTCATCTATAACTTCCTCAAGCCAGATTGTATTGCCTTTTCTCGTCGAGATCTTACTATCTTTGAATCTGTACAAACCATGGCCGACATGGACTCTTTGTCCCTCTTTAAACCAACCAAGCAGACTCTCTGTTTCAAACAGTTGTCTGAAGTATAAAGACTGCTCTGCACCTACCTCGTTAACAATTATTACGTCATCTCCATAATGAGCCTTTCGAAATTTATCTGTGGCCAGATCCCTAGTAGAATAGAGCGAGGTGCCATCCTGCTTGATTATCATCAGAGGCGGATATTTGTCTTTTGGGAAAAATACCAATTCCGCGCCCTTACTCTTTTTTAGCAACTTTTTCTTTTTGAGTTCCTCTATGATCGAAGGAAGATCCTTTTCAAAGTATGATTCAGAATATCCCCGGCCCTTATTTTCAGTAAAGACAACTCCTAATAATTGATAAATCTTTTCGAATTCTTTCCATGACAAATCTACGCTTTTTTCCCAAAGCTCTTTTTGTTCTTTTGAACTCTGTTCCCTTTTATTAAATCCAGATTCCAACTCTTTGAACTCGTCTCTAGCTTTTTCTTCAAGAGCAGGATTTTCATCAGCTTCCTGATGAAACCTGACATACAGATCGACGAGTAACTTAAGAGGTTGGTCGGACTTTTCTATCTTTCTTATATCTCCCCAGTTCTTTACCGCGTAAATTAATTTGCCAAATTGAGTGCCCCAGTCACCCACATGATTATCCCTGTAAACAGTAGCGCCGGTCGTCTCCAATAAATTTGCAATCGCATCCCCGATTATGGTTGATCTAAGGTGTCCGATTGTGAACGGCTTTGCAATATTGGGTGAAGAATACTCAACCACAATTTTTTTACCTTTGTTTCCGTCAGAAGAAGCATATTTCTCTTTTTTAGTATTTACCTCATCAAGCTCTTTTAGCAACGATTCCTCGGTCAAAAAGAAATTGATAAAACCGGGTTTTTCAATCTCGACTTTTTCCACAAAGTTCATCGATTCTTTAAGGATAAGTTTGAGGATTTCGTTAGCAAACTCCATTGGATTTTTTTTAGCGCTGTTTGCATACCTAAGAGCAATATTCGTCGATAAATCTCCGTGTCCCTCGTGCAAAGGATATGAGATCTCAACATCTCTGACATCTACACCGATTTTCTTTGAAGCATCAAGCAAAATTCTTTGCAGTTTCTGTTTGATCATTGCCTAATATGATAGCATAAAACAGACATCTGCTCTTTACATCTTTCTATTGACAAGTGGTATGTTCTGCGCAATACTGAGGATAATTAAAAGAAAGGAAGGTGATCTAACTAATGGAACTTTGGAAGAATATACTTTGGTTTACACTGACAACAGCAATCATCTTTTATCTTGCATCGATGTTTTTTGGTGCAAATGTTGTTTTTGGTAACGCATTGTTAAACCCTGTAGCTGCAGTGGTTCTGTCGTCACTCGTAGTTGGACTCGTAGTCTCGTTGGTTGGGAAGTGGGGTCAAAAAAAGAAGTATCCTGAAAATCTCTGGGCTTTGATTTACTGGGTAGTAAATACAGGAGTGATTTACATACTGGCACGAACTCCGCTTTCTGAATATGTCGGCATAGGTCTAAAACCGGCTATCTGGAGTGCGGTCGTATTAGGTTTGGTAGTAAACTTTGCTCAATACGGAGTCTGGAAAGCAATGTACGGGAAGAAAAAATAGAGTTACCGCACAGGTCTGGGAGCCTGAACTCTGCGCACAAAATCTCTATGTGCATATAGGTGCATGACACCTTGAGGTCTACCGACAGGATCAAATTGGTCAGGATCTTTTGTTGTGATATTTCTCGTTTCTACCTGTATCTCTCCTTCTCTTTTTGTAAGCTTTTTCTTATAATCTGAATTCCTCAGATAAAACATAAAATCTCTAGGAGGACCGCTTACAAATATAAAATGCATTCGCGGAATCTCCAAAACCAAAAGATTACTTACAGTAGTTCCATGTATCCGTCGAGCTGTCGTTTTCACTCTGTGGTCATTAATCGCCTGTACCAACTCAGGGTTAAGGGGAATATCCTGCAGGATTCTCCCTACTTTTCCATCAGGAAGCATGACAGGACTTCCGAAAGAGAGTACAGTCAGATGCGATTGTCCCTGATCTTCAACTCGTAGTTGGCCGTATTCCGGAAATTTTGGAATCGCGTATTTTTTAGAATAATCTCCTGAAGGCTCTTGATCGCGTTGTGGGGAAGTCGTTCCATCAAGCTGTTGTTGTTCTCCCATGCCACATTTTACTATAAATAATTTTCTCCGGGCTTATTTTCGGCTATAAGCTGAAAGTGCTCGTATTTTTTACCGGGAATAAGCTGATTCCTTTTAAGTAGATTCTCGCAATCTTTTCCTTGTGTTACATGAGATCTCATTGCCTTTTCTTTTAACGGATAAATTTTAGTAACATCCACTCTTGTGGTTATATTGTCATCGGGGGTTCCGATCATCTTTCCAAAATATTCGTATTTATAACCTGCAGCGTGGTGAATTTTTAGATAGGTTATGGGGAGGCAGACATGATAAAGCTGCACCCTTTTATTTACCGAGCTCATATACTTCTTAAAGCCCAGGGTTGTTGCTTTTGATATCACTTTGTGATCAGGATGCATTGAAATCCCGTTTTTTTCAAAGGTGATTACAAGATCCGGCTTCTCTTTTTTTAAAATTGAGGTAATTCTTTTCTCTATCTCTTCAACATGTATCGTATCAAGGGTTCCATCTAGATAATCCAAGAAGTAAATTTGACTGATTCCTGTAACTTTTGCTGCCTTTTTTAATTCTCTCTCACGAATTTTGCCGAGAGTTTTTTTAGTGGCTACGGGAGGGTTGCCAAGCATTCCCGCTTCACCTTTTGTCGCCATGATTAATTTGGCCGTGTGACCCTTTTGGGTCAGGTTAATAATAGTCCCGGATGATGTGAAAGTCTCATCGTCAGGATGGGCAAAAACGAGCACTACCTTCATGGTTTTATTATAGCAAATTGTTTATACTGGGAGCTTATGCTACTTTACAATACTTTGACAAGAAAAAAAGAAAAATTCCGAACACTTTCTGAAAATAACGTACTTATGTATGTTTGCGGCATTACTCCGTACGATACTACCCACATAGGACATGCATTCTTATACATGTTTTTCGATGTATTTTCTCGTTATTTAAATTACAAAGGACTTAACGTAAAGTACGTGCAAAACGTGACAGATATTGATGATGATATTTTAAAACGGGCGAAAGAGGAAAAGCGGGATTGGAAAGAACTTGGACAGTTTTGGACCGAAAGATTCCTAAAGGATTACGCGCTTCTTAATATGCAGCTGCCGACAGAGTATGTAAAAGCAACCGATACGATTGATGTAATTGTGGAGATGGTCGGGGATTTGCTTAAAAAAGGATTCGCGTATGAAAGTGGTAATAATATTTATTTCGAGGTCAATAGGTTTAAAAACTACGGCAAACTTTCTCGGTTGAATGAAAGACAGATGACTCTTATTGCAAAGGAGCGTGGTGGAGATCCGGATGATCCTAAAAAACGCAGCCCTCTGGATTTCCTACTCTGGCAAAGATCAAAAGAGGGAGAGCCTTCGTGGGAAAGTCCTTGGGGAAAAGGAAGACCGGGATGGCATATCGAGTGTTCAGCCATGTCCTACAAGCACCTGGGAGCACAGATTGATATTCACGGAGGAGGTTACGATCTGACATTTCCTCATCATGAAAGTGAGATCGCACAGTCAGAAAGTTTTACCGGCAAAAGTCCGTTTGTTCAGTACTGGTTGCATGCGTCAATGGTTTTATGCGAAGGTGAAAAGATGTCAAAGTCTCTGGGCAATATGGTTTTCGTGTCTGATCTTCTCAAAAACTATTCTGCAGATTCGATACGGTGGGTTTTGCTGTCGCATCACTATAGAAAACCCTGGCAGTTTGAGACCATTGAACTTTCACCAGCCGATGAAAAACTTACAGAGCTTGCTGAATCCTTAAAACAACCTTCGAGAGGAGATCTCAAAAAAGTTGAGGAATACTTAGATAACGATATGGACACTCCTTCGGCTCTTGAGTATCTTGAACGAGAAACAGCCGGAGCGGTTTTGAGAAAGGGTTTGATGCTTTTAGGGTTTCAGATGAAGAACTCTCATTAGACCATTTTTAATGGAAGATCTACGATAAAGGTAGTGCCTTTTCCTTGGGTGCTGGAGACTCTTATTTCACCCTTATGTGCCTGAATAATTTGGTATGTGATATACAATCCTACACCAAGTCCTTTTCTATATTCCTGAGAGGTCATCGACCGGGTAAATTTATCAAACAATATTTTCTGATCTTCTTTAGGAATACCAATTCCGTGATCGTGAATAATAAACCTGGCTAAGTTTCCGGAGTTTTCCAGTTTGATCTCTATCGGCTGTCCTCTTCCATATTTAATTGCATTTGAAACAAGATTGGTGATGGCCTGCTCGACGCGGTTTTTATCCCATTTGCCGACGATCTTCTTGCTTGAGTTCATCTTTATCTTGTACCTCTCGTTTTTCAGCATCTCCGAAAAATTTTCTAGAACTGTTCTGGTAACACCGGTAAGATCAACGTCTTCTTTGTCAAGCTTTAATCTTCCGGTGGTAATAAGAGACACGTTAAGAAGATCATTGATCATGTTCGAAAGCCTTTTAGTTTGCTCTTGTGCATTTTCCAGGACCTTCATCAAGGCGGGAACGGAAAAATTTGCGAGCGAGACATTTCGTACTGTGTGGAGCATACTGTGCAGTTTTAATAGCATTGTAGTGAGCGGGGTTTTTAGTTCGTGCGAAGCAAGCGACAGAAATTCATCACGAGCTTTAATTTCACGTCGAGCTTTTTTTAGGTCATGATCAAGCTGCAAGAACTGCCTGGCATATTCTCGTTCTCTCCTTTGGTATGTTTGTATAACATTGCTTTTTCCTATTATGTCTACAAGAGAGCTGATAAACCCTCCACCCAAAACAAGCAGGCTAAAATTCAAGGTTGTCGAAAGGGTAAACATCGAAGTTGAAAATGGCCAAGCGAGAAATAAGTATGCGGATTCCACAAGAGAAAGAAGCGTGCTGAAAAAGCCGACTCTCTTTCCACCCAATGCCGCCCCCGCAGCATCAATAAGGAGGAAGAGAGAAAAAAAGATCGTCTGTCCGGTTTGGTCTTTAAAATTAAGAGCTGTCAAAAAAACTATAATATGAAGGAAAACGGTCGTGCCGTAAAGGACGCTTACATCCGACAATCTTGCTACATCGGCATCCTTAAAACCAAGTCCTATAAAAAACTTCGAGGGTAGATACCGCAGAGAATGGCTATAAAGTTTTTTATATGCACTAATCATATTTCTTTGCTCAGCCATATATCCAGTACAACTTACGTTTATACATTATAACTGATGGGATTGATTTCTTACTCTTGTCTTACGTCTTTTTAATTGGAAATTTATTGATGTGTTTTATTATTGAGATTATTAATCATGAATTATTTTAGAATGTCATCTAAAAAGATCTTTCAATGTGCGGTCTGTGATTATATAGCCGATTCAAAAAAGGGTCTGAGCGTCCATATTTCAAGAAACGCATCAAAAGAAAGAAAAACGACCGGAAGCTTCAATCTCTTTGAAGTGATAAATAGAATCTACAATGACGAGGTTAGTAACTAGCCTTCTGTCAAAGCAAAAAAAATATTTGAGGTCAATTCTTACGGATCTCTTACAAATTTCTAACAGTGCTATTAAGTTCCTTTCTTACATTTGATATATGAACAAATACGGAGGGAGAGCGCGGCAAACAGTCAGGATCGCTATGCATAAATTTAAAAAAGGAGAGTTAAAAAGTGGACAGACGGATAAAACCGTAATCAACAGAAAACAGGCAATAGCCATAGGACTCTCAGAAGCACGAAAAAAAGGAGTAAAGGTTCCTTATAAAAGCTAAAGTTTAAAATTCTATCAATATACTATAATATGGACGACATGCTAAAGTCGATACTGGTCGTAGAAGATGATGAGGAGATAAGAAACTATCTCAAGGAATTTTTACGGGAAAGCGGATATGCAGTACAAACAGCATCAGACGGCCCGGCTGCCCTTAGGGTTTTTCATAAAACGCCTCCTGATCTTGTGGTGCTGGATCTTACACTTCCCACAGTAAGTGGAGAGACAGTCTGCATAGAGATAAAAAAAGACAGCCCTGAGATCCCGGTAATTATGCTTACCGCCAAAGCCAAGAGTATGGATATTCTTTCGGGCTTTAAGATGGGAGCGGACGACTATATGGCTAAGCCATTTGTAGGCGATGAGCTTTTGGCGAGAATAAAAGCGCGTCTCAAGACGATGGGAAGGTCCGACACGGTTCACAAAGTTGCAGATCTTGAACTTAACACGAGCACATTTGAGGTCAAGCGAAACGGAAAGCTTATTCCTCTTACTCAGAAGGAATTCGAACTTTTACACTACTTTATGATAAATAAAAGCCGCGTTTTGACAAGAGACATGATCCTTAATAAAGTCTGGCTTTATTCGCCTGACATAGAATCAAGGGTAGTGGATGTATATGTTGGGTATCTAAGAAAAAAAGTAGACGCAGGACATAAAAAAAAGCTCATCCATTCACTCAGAGGCTTTGGATATGTCTTAAAAGAGAATTAAAGAGTGTTTTCATGTCAAAAGAGCAAGATAAGAAGATTTTGGGCATAAAGAAAGAATCGTTCTATAAGATCGCGGGTTGGGGATTAGTTGCGGTCGCTACTTTAGGAATACTCGCTGCATTGTAATAAGTCGTCTATAGTCGATTGATGAAACAAAAGAGGATCTGTAGAGTAGTCTTATGTTGAGAACTGGAAAAAGAGGTGAAGAATCTGATACAATTGACGCTATGGATCCAAGCGAAACTCTCGATGAAAAATGTCCTAAATGCGGAAGTCCGTTGGTCATGGCGACCACTAAAACCGGGAAAAGACTCAAACGTTGCTCCACAAACGTCTGGGATAGAGAGACCCGTACTTCATCAGGATGCGACTACGTAGAATGGATGAAAGGGGATACTCAGGAGTTGGATGAAGATTGTCCAAAGTGTGGCTCAAAGCTTGTCTTATACACCTCAGCTGCCGGCAAAAAACTGAAAAAGTGCTCTACAAACAGATGGAATGCGCAGACACGCTCTTCAGAAGGCTGCGACTTTGTTCAGTGGATGTAAGTGTTTGGTATGCCTCTACGAGGATTCTTTTGAAAAAAGCTTCTCATTTCTTTTAAGAAGTTTTTCCTTATCATTATATCCGAGTGACGATTTTCTTAAAGCTTTTTCGATGATTTCAATCGTTTCGTCGTAGGTTTTTCGATTAATCGGATAGGGAATTCCGTCTTTGCCTCCGAAAGCATATGTGTAGCGGATAGGGTCGTCGTATGAAGGTTTTGCGCCAAAGACTACCTCTGAAACCAATGTTAAGGCCCTTATAGTTTTTGGCCCAACCTTTGGAGTCATTAGAACACTCTCAAAATCATTTCCTGAATTTTCCACAGCATTTCTTACACTTTCCTCAAGGCGCTTGGTAAACAGTTCCGGCACACCAGAGTGTCGTAGTTTGTCCAGGTCGTTTTGTGTGAACTGTTGATGGTTAATCGGGTGGTCCGTGAAATCGTGATTGGACAGATCAAGAAGTGTCAACTGATCTTCGTGTTTCTTCAATCTTTTTATTTCATAAAAGAGATCTTTTTTATGTTTTATCAGCTGAAGAGTGCCGTCTCTGTTTTGTAGGCTTTTTTTTGCGGAAAGATTAAGCACCTTGGGGATAGTTACCTCGGATTGAATTGCGGTATGGGGTTCTATAGTGAGATCTTTAACATGTTTTGAGTGCCAATGATATCTGCGCGCCCGACCCACGGTTGTATTCATGCCCTGCTGCACCACGGTCCACGCCCCGTTTTTTGTGAATAAAAAATTATGGTGATAGAGCTGAAAGCCGTCCTGGATTAATGCAGAATCAACCTTTGCGGTGAGCTTTGAAAGATATGCGTATCTTCGGGCTGAGGTTTCAGGCAGATTTATTCTTTCGCCCCAGTTAAGAATTTGATCAGGAGTCTTTTTTGATGTTTTTCCTTTTCCGCCGGTTACGAAAACTCCCAGATCCTTTTCCATTCCATACAGAGCTTCTTTAAGGGCTCCCATGGTTGTGGTTGTCAGACCGGAAGCATTCCAGTCGAATGCAAGCAGTGATCCAAAAGCCTGAAACCACACTGGGTCCGAGAGACGTGCCAAAAATTCATCCGGACCGAACCGCTCAATAATTGCGGTCGAGATAATCTTTCCCAATTTCACCATCCTTTTAAAGAGCCAGGGTGGACATTTTCCATAGTCGAGCGTAAACGTGGCGATTCCTCTTTTCATACTAATATTGTATCAATCTGACAAGCAGTATAATATATATGCTTATGCGTAAGAATAATCTAAAGGGCAAGCTTATTCTGCTTACTATATTGGTTGCCCTCTTCGGTCTTTTTTTAACAGCCAAGTTTTTCATTCTTGATAAACAAAATGAATTTGGGAGTTTAAAGGTGCAGTCGTATCCTGCCTCTACAATCTTTTTGGATAATGTTGCTACGGGCAAACCTACTCCTTACAGAGACGACCGGATAAGGGTTGGTGAGTATTCAATTAAATTAATTCCGGTTGGCGACGCCACACAGTCAGCCTCTTGGCAGGGGAGAGTCAAGATAAACAAAAATACATTGACATATGTCAACCGTGAACTGGGAAATTCCGATGTTACCTCTGCAGGAGAAATATTTATGGTTACGAAGATGGAAAACCGTCCTAAGAACAAAAATTATGGAGAGTTGTATATAGAAACGGATCCACAGGGCGCAATTGTATTTTTAGACAACGATGAAAAAGGCATTGCGCCGTTATTATTGTCAGATATTTTAGAAGGAACACACGAACTTAAGATTTTTATGCCCGGTTTTTTCCCTAGGATAAATAAAGTAAATATTGATGCAGGATACCGCGTCAGTGCAATGGTCAAGCTGGCTATCGATCAATCGCAAAAAAGAGCTACTGACTCGGGGACACTTAAGCAACCAGCGACTGCCACCGAAAGCGCGAAGACAAACCAAAAGACAATTATCATCGAAGATACTCCAACAGGTTTCTTACGGGTGCGAAATGAGCCAAGCGTTTCTGCGTCTGAAGCTGCACAGGTAAGACCCGGAGACCGCTACTCGGTGATAGAAGAACAGGAAGGCTGGTATAAGATTGAGTATAAAGAGGGGAGCGAAGGTTGGATCTCATCCGAATATGCTACTGCGGAATAGAATCACTTTTCTTTCCAGATGATTTTATTGTATAGAATATAAGAATAGGGAATTACAATAAAAGCGAGTATAAATATCTTGTAAAAATACCAATATTTTCTGCCGAAAAGATATCCAAAAAATTCTATACCACCGGCCTGAATCGCAAGACTTCCCACGGAAATGATATTGAATTTTGCAAACTTACTTACATATAAAGAGAATTTTGTCTCAAGTTTCTTGTGTGAAAAACTCCAGAAATTATTAAACAGAAAGTTGGATATGATAGCTGTCTCTGCTGAGATTAAAGTGGCAAGCCAGAGGTAGAGATTTACTTTTTCAATAAGCACATATGAGATTCCAAAATCAAGGACGGCCCCGACTAATCCTACGATTACATATCGTATAAACGAGGATTTTGTGAAGACGTAGATGAGGGTTTGAACGATATACTGCACAGAGTTTATTTTTGAGACTCCGTACTTTCTATCAGAGAAATGAATGGGAATTTCGACGATCTTTGCTTTCTTTTTAAGAGCCTTATCAAGGAGCGCAACCTGAAAAACATAGCCGGAGTAGTTATGTAATTCTGGAGTTATCTCACTGACAACCCATTTCTTTATAGCGCGGAACCCGGATGTCCAATCTGTCACCGAAAGCTTCATCATGCCGACTCTTACAATGAGATTCCCAAATACCGAAAATAATTTTCTGTGAAAAGCCCAATCTTTCGGAATAGAGCCACCCGGGATATACCGTGCGCCAATGACAAAATCAGCTCCCTTATCGATTTCTCCTAAAAATTCCGGAATTTTATCCGGGTCGTGTGACAGATCTGCATCCATTTCAAAGACGACCTCTGCAGAAAGATGGGATAGAGAATGAGTAAAACCTTGAATGTATGCTTTACCAAGTCCTTCCTTTTTGGTTTCTAAAAGATGAAGCTTAGGTTGCGAGTTTTTTATTTTTTTGACTATCTGAGCCGTGCCGTCAGGAGAACTGCTGTCTACGACAAGAACGGAGAGAGACCATAGTTTTAATTTTTTCTGCTGAAGGAAAATCTGTTCTATGAGTGTTTCAATATTTTTTGATTCGTTATATGTAGGGAGTATGATTACAGCGGTTTTCATAACTTCTTTATATACTCAATCATTTTGTTAATTCCTTCCTCAAGAGATGTCTTAGGATGCCATCCGAGAATTTTTTCTGCTTTCGTGAGGTCGGGCTGTCTTCTTAAGGGATCATTTTGAGGTAGCTTTTCAGAAAAAATAATCTCACTGGGTGAATTTGTAAGTTTTTTTACCATTTGTGCATATTCAAGTACAGTATGCTCGTCAGTTGACCCGAGGTTAATAATTTCACCACCCGTATTCTTTGAAAAAGCAAATCGCATCAATCCCTCAACCATGTCGTCGATATAACAAAGTGCGCGTGTTTGTTTGCCGTCTCCAAATACCGTTATCGGTTTTTTTTCCAAAGCCTGAGAAATAAATGATACGAGCATCCTCAGGTCGCTTTTCAACATGCCCGGTCCATATGTATTAAAGATCCTTGCGATTCTTGTATCTACTTTTTTATCGCGGTGGAAGTAAGCCGTAATCGTTTCTCCAAATCGTTTAGCCTCATCGTACACAGACCGAGGCCCGGTTGTAGAAACATTTCCGTTATATGTTTCTTTTTGAGGATGTTGTTCAGGGTCGCCATAAACTTCGGAACTTGAGGAAAATAAAAAAACGGCTTTATCTTGCTCGGCAACCTTTAAGATATTCATAGTGCCGACTGTATTGGCAAGCATTGTCTCTACGGGTAAGGCATGGTAGCTGATCTTGCTGTGATGGTTAGGAGATGCAGGTGAAGCAAGGTGGAAAATAATATCGAATCTGATCTTAGATTTTGGAAAAGGATCGATTACGTTATGCTCTAAAAACGTGAAGTTTTCATTATCCTTTATTTTTTTGATATTAAGATTGGATCCGGTCAAAAGATTGTCAACGCAGGTTATCTCGTGACCTTCTTCGACGAGCCGCAGACATAGATGTGAGCCGATAAAACCGGCTCCGCCGGTTACCAGGATTTTCATACATTTCTTCCAACGCCAAAATACGTGAACCCCAACTTTTTCACTTGAGAGGGTTCGTAAATATTTCTTCCGTCAAGGATGAGCGGAGTTTTAAGCAGTTTTTTAACCTTATTCAGATCGATTTGTTTAAACTCATTCCATTCGGTTAAGACACATAAAGCATCCGCATCTTTTAAGGCTTCGTAAGGATCTTGGGCATAGTGTAACGAGTCGCCAAATCTTCCTTTTATATTTTTCATGGCCTCCGGATCATAAACGGAGAGTTTAAATCCATTGTCTAAAAGAGACTGCAAGAGGAATAAGGAGGGAGCAAATCTTATATCATCAGTGTTAGATTTAAAGGCAAGACCCCAGACAGCAATCTTTCCTTTTTTGACCTCGGAAAGAATTCTTTCGAGGAAATTTTTTTGTGCAGTCTGGTTTATATCCTCGACTTCCTGCAAAAGAGAAGTATCGATACCGTTTGATTTACCGTTGTCTATAAGGGCTTTAACGTCCTTAGGTAGACAAGATCCTCCGTACCCGATACCCGGGTATAAAAATGCCCGTCCAATCCTATTATCAAGGCCGACTGCATCAAGCACCTTTTCAACATCCGCTCCTGATTTTTCGCAATAAAAAGAGACAAGATTGGCGAATGAGATCTTTGTTGCAAGCATTGCATTCGAAGCGTATTTTATCAGCTCTGCAGACGCAAGATTTGTCACCACCCTTTTTCCGCTGATCGGCTTATGAAGCTCGAGAAGAAGTGTTATTGCTTTTTTTGAATCGGATCCTATCACGACCCTGTCAGGATGCAAGGTGTCATAAATACCCGTGCCCTCACGCAAGAACTCGGGGCATGAAGCTTCGAGTATCTCTGCATCTTTTTTCTTAAGACCGGACATGATTTCTTTAACCTTGAGATTTGTGCCAACAGGTACGGTGCTCTTGCAAGAAACCACGGTTTCCCCGTTTTTAAGATGTTTTGCAATTTTTTCAGCAACAGCAAATACCGTAGAAAGATCTGCCTCACCTGATTTTTTCGGAGGAGTACCGACCGCAATAAAAACAATGTCGGATTCAGGTACGGCAGTATCATACTCATCGGTAAAATGAATCCTTTTTGCTTTGAGGTTTTTTTCCAAAAGCTCCTTAAGACCCGGTTCAAAAATAATAGGGTCTCCTTTCTTGAGTCTTTCAAGCTTTTCCTTGGTATGTCCGATGACCCAGACCTTATTTCCGAAGTCGGCGAAGACGCATGCGGTTACCAAGCCTACGTATCCATGACCTATGAAGGTGATTGTCATAAAAGACAATCTTACTTGAAAAACCGCCTGATTTCAATTAAAATAGTCGTTTCATTATGACAGAAAAAGAATCTCAAAGGCAGTTTGCAACCGAAGCGCTTCCGCTCCCAGATGGAGATCTTGAACGACAACTTGATTCCTTCCTAAGCACGCGGGAACAGATACTTGGAAAAAGACTTGAACTCGGCGATTTTTCCGAAGACGATCTTTCAAAAAGACAGGAGTATCTTAAAAAGTTTTCCAACGTCTTTTTGATGGAAAGAATAACAAGATCTGAAGACATTGAATCATCTAAAGTTAAGTCAGCGGTTCAGATATTTGAGAAATGGCTTCCATTTCATACTTATGGAGTCGTCTGCTACGATGGTCGTCTCGGCGCAGCTGTCATGTTTGGTATCCCGGGTGGTTACGGAGGATTTCTTCGTACAAAAGGTGGAGACCTGAGCCATTTTGACATAGGTAAAAACGGAGAATTGGTACTGGAAAAAAATTCTAATATAGACATTTTGCTTAGGGAAGCTGAAGATAATAAGCCCGGTCTCAAATGTCAGGTGCTGGACAGTCACATCGGATGTGCCGCACGAGGAAATATCGAACAAAGAAGAGGAAAAGCGGAGAAGTATGATGACGGGGGATTATACAAGGACGTGCAGAGAAAAAAGAGAATAGCGGACGCCTTCCTTCAAAGAGAGATCCTTCCGATACAGTTTAGTTCTGACCCGCGTCGCGGCTTCGGATTCATGGGGTTAGAAAAAGAAGAGGCGCTTGAGTACGCGAAGGGTAATAAAGGATTTTCGCACGATGTCCTTAATCATCTGGTCCGTGAAAAAGTAATACTTTCAACCGAAGATATTGCCGATGAGTTCATCGAAGAATTTCGTCCCCATGAGTTTAATATTGACTGGGAGGATGATTATGCGAATAGTTCCTATGAATTTGCTCACAGACTTGATGTTATTCTTGACAGCGATGTATACAATTCTGTTTATTCAAAAGTAGCTGAGGTTTTTAAAGGAAAGGTGGGAGTAACACCTGAAGAACTTCAGGAAAGAACGGTGCTTCTTATCGCAAATGCATTAAACGGCTATCTACAAAATAAGGCAAATGACAACGAATATCCTCATGATTCGCATAAAGAGCAATGTATCGTAATACTTGAACAGGGATTCGGCCCCTATAAAGTTACCAAAGAACTACCTGTCGTCCCCGGGGACAACTTACTTGGAGATACGGATTTTGCTCAGCAGCATATAATTCGCGCAAACAGAATAGAAAGGCAATCAATAGAAGATTTTACCGGCATCTATGAAACACCGGAAGAATTTTTAGAAGCACCTGTGCCCATATATCTTCTGGGTATTGTAAAAGGAAATAACGCATCTGGCATCGATGAGGAGGACTGGACTGTGGCAAAAAATATTAACTGGAATGAACTACCTGAAGATTGGTATCTGATGGACAATGAAAAGTTCAGCTTGTGGATTGAGAAGCAGGATCTGCATCATCAGGGTTTGATAAGAACATTATCGACCCTTAGAAATAGGTATCTTCAGATGATGAGAAGAGGAGATATTTCACGTTTTGTTGCAGACGGAAGCATCGAAATAATTCCTATTTTGGCAAATCAGGACAGAAGGCCTATCAGTATTCCAAATCTCAAGTTTGATGGGGTTGAGCTAGCTGCTTCTTAATCTCATTCAAACCTTCCTCCAGACTCTTCATCTTCCAGAAGTTGTTCTTTTTACTTTTTATTATTGACTGTTTTGAGCGAATCTTATTATCTTTGTAGAATTCATCAAAAGTAGTTTTCCCGATAAGTGATTTATCTAACTTAAACACCTCGGCTATTTTTATTGCGGCTTCATACGGAGTATGGTTTTCGGATCCTACGATATGAAACACCTCATTTGAAAAATGTTCCACAAGATATTTAAGCGAATGTGCAACGTCATCAATAAATGTCGGGGTAATCATGGTATCTGATATCATGGAGAGTTTTTTACCTTCCTCAAGGTTCGATTTAATGGCTCTCACTAAGTCCTTTTTTTGATCAAACGAAGCACGGTAGGGATATGAGATCCGTACAATCATTGCATCCTTTCCCACAACTTTTTCACCCTTATATTTTGTCTTGGCATACCAACCAATAGGGCTAGGCGTAGAGTCTTCATAAAAAGGAGGAGTTTTTCCGTCAAAGACAAAGTCTGTAGAAATGTATATAAATTTTTTACCTTTATTTTTTACAGCATTAAAAACGTTTCGTGTTCCGGTTACATTTATTTTTTCACAAAGATCTCTTTCTTTCTCAGCAAGGTCAACGTTTGTATATCCTGCAAGATGCAGCATAATATCAAAATCGTTTTTCACGATAAAATCTTTAACGCTGGAGTTATCGGTTATATCCACATGAGACTGAAGAAGGGGGATAAAACTGAGGTCTTTATACAAAAGCTCTTGTATCCGCGAGCCTATTAATCCGGTTGATCCGGTCATCGCAATTTTGAGCATATGCTACGAGGAATACTGTTGTTTGTAGTAATTTTTATACTCTCCTGACTTTACATGTTTCCACCACGCTTCATTATTCTTATACCAATCCACAGTTTCTTTAAGAGCTTGATCAAAGCTGTGTTTTGGTTCCCAGCCAAGCTCGGTTTTTATCTTGCTCCAGTCAACACTGTATTTACGGTCATGTCCCGGCCTGTCCTTTACGTATTCAATCTCTTTTTCATCTTTTTCCATGAGCTTAAGTATCCTTGAAACGGCCTCCTTATTAGGAATATCTTCGGTAAGTCCTCCGACCAGATATGTTTCGCCAACCGCTCCTTTTTCTAAGATCAGTTCAATTGCCTCGCAGTGATCTTCCACATACAACCAGTCTCTTATGTTCAACCCATCTCCGTATACCGGCACCTTCTTGCCTTCAAGGATATTTGTAATACAAAGCGACATAAGTTTTTCAGGAAACTGATATGGCCCAAAATTGTTGGAGCAATTAGAGATCGTAATCGGAAGTCCAAAGGTCTCATGAAAGGCGCGGACCAGATGGTCTGAAGCAGCTTTAGAAGCTGAGTAGGGACTTCGCGGATCATATGGAGTCTTTTCTGTAAACTTTTCTTTGGATTCTATATCGAGACTTCCGAACACCTCGTCGGTAGAGACATGGTGAAAACGTTTTACTCCGTGTTTTAGAGAGGCTTTCAAGAGCACGTACGTTCCTTCGATATTGGTTTTGATAAAAGGATCAGGATCTAGAATAGATCTGTCGACATGTGAATCAGCTGCAAAGTGTACTATCGTTTCAACCTTTTCAAAAGCACTATCAACGACCTTAGGATCACATATATCTCCGTGAACAAAGCTGTAGTTTTTGTTTTCCTTTATTTGGGCGAGATTTTCGAGGTTACCAGCGTAGGTTAGCTTATCAAGATTAACGATCGAGTCTGATGGATGTTTTTTCAGCCAGTACTGTATGAAGTTGGCTCCTATAAATCCCGCTCCTCCTGTTACAAGGATCTTCATATCCAAATTGTACCATGAAGATGACCCTAGTTTGTTTTTGACGGAGTTCTTAGATTGGGTTTGTTGATAAGATTCTCAAGAAATTCCCATCTTTGTTTCTTAACGTCATGAGGTACATTGTCGTTCATTACTTTGGTAGCAGCAGTCATCGGACGGACAGAGTACATAGCAAGGTATGCCTTCTCAAATCCGATTCTTTCAACGAGCTTTACTGTGTTTTTAAACTCTTTTTCTGTTTCACCGCAAAATCCTACGATGATATCGGTAGTAAACTTAATGCCGGGAATTTTTTTCTTCATCTTCTCAACGATCATTACGTATTCTTTTTGGGTGTACCAGCGGTTCATTCTTTTTAAGACATTGTTGTCGCCAGACTGAACCGGAAGGTGGATAGTACGGGAAATGTTTTGATGCTTAGCGATTATCTCAATCAGTTCGTCTGAAAAATCCCATGGGTTAGATGAAAAGAAATCTATTTTTTGAAAACCTAAGACCGCAACCGAATCAAGTAAATAGGGGAATAAGGTGGGTATCCGGTATCTTCCAAGATGCTTCACATAGACTGGCTCTATCTTTTTTCCTCGAATGTTGTATGAAATTTTGATTCTTGGTAAGGCCAGATCTTTTTTTTGAAAGTACGTCTTGTCAAGATCGCGCACCGTCTGTATATTTTTTTCACCTAGTAAAAGATCCGAGCCGTATGAATTTACATTCTGTCCAAGCAATGTAACAGATGTAAAACCTTTTTTCTTAAGCTCTTCACACTCACCTAGGATATCCATAAACGGGCGGCTGACCTCACGGCCTCGCGTGAAAGGAACGACGCAGAATGTGCAGAAATTATTACATCCGTTTGAGATAGGTACCCATGCATGTTTTTCCTCTGTTCTGATCGGTTCAAGATCAAATCCCACTTCCTCAATCGGCATGAATTCATCTGCATTCGGCATACTTTTTCGGATTTTTTTTAAAAAATCTCCGCTTTTATCTCTAAAGGCGATCCCCACCATACAACCGGTAACCACAATCTTATAAAGCTGGTTATTTTCCTGTTTTTGTTTTTTTATTTTTCCAAGATTATTTACCAGCCCGTACACTCGGTTTTCCGCAGACTCGCGGACCATGCAGGTATTGATGATGACGTAATTTGCATCTTGATAGTTTTTCGCCGGGGTCAGTCCACGGTTTCTAAAAGCAGATGAGATGCGCTCCGAATCTGATACGTTTTGCTGACAGCCGAATGTTTTTATAAAGTATTTCATGAGGTATGAAAATTAGCAGTCTTATTATACTTTACTGAAGTGTTTTTTCTTAAGTTGATCGATTATGAAAACGAATGCAACCAGAAGAACTGCAACGGTCGTCAAGGCGATCAACTTCTCAAGTCCCTTAAGAAATAAACTCGCTACTCCAAAGACAAATGTCACGACCCAGTAAAAGGCTGCTATCCGCCTTCTTCCCCAGCCTATCTCAAGAAGTCTGTGATGGAAATGACCCCAGTCGGCCCTAAAAGGGGATTGTTTATTTTTCACCCTTCTTACTATTGTATATAGGGCATCAAGCATGGGTACGGCAAGTATCAACAATGTAGTGCCTATTTTCCCAAATGAGAGAATCGATAAGATGCCAAGCCAAAATCCTGCAAGTGCTCCGCCGCCGTAACCCGGCATAATCCTTTGCGGATATCTATTAAAAGGTAAAAATCCAAGATATGCTCCGGCAATGATAAAAGAGAGAACCATCACGTACTGCGCAGAGATGTCATGGGTTATAAAACGCTGTGAAAGAAGTCCTAAGAATATGGCTGCGATTCCGACAAAGCCCGGAAGTTGGCCGTCTACACCTTTACTCCAGTTCACCATATTTGTCGTCCAGACGAGCCAGATAATTGCGAGCAGATCCGCAATAATTAGAATCGTTCTTTCGGCACCAAAAAGCTGTATTGTCGTAGTCCATTGATCTAGCCTGATAACCCCGCCAAACGGACTGGAAACAAAAGGAATACCCAGACCAAATCCTATCACCAGTGTCGCAATGAGGACATTTGCTATGAATCTTCCATATGGTGAAAGATCAAAATAGTCGTCAAGTAATCCTACAATCACAAGCGCAAGACTTCCAAGAAGTATTCCGACTATGATTTTGTTTGGTTGTATAAAAAGAAGCGTGGATATTAAGAAGGCCAAAAATATTGGAGCTCCTCCTCCGCGGGGGACCGTGCCTTTATGAGTATGTGCGGGGTGTTTACTTTTTTTAGAATCGGTCACCACATCAAGCTTCTTTGCGAGGAATATGGTAGGAATCGTAAACAAAAAAGACAAAAAAAATGAAGTAAAAAAAGCAAGGTACGGATTCATGTTATTAAAAAAATAATCTTAAGAAAAATCAGCGAGAATGAGACGATGATAAAAATCTTAAAGTACCTGGTAAACACTTTTACAAAATCATTTCCTTCAAAAAATCTGGAATAAATAAAAGTATTAAGAAAAAAAAGTCCATTCATAAGAAACGGGATCAGGAAAACAAACCACCATTCTGCCAACTGAAATTCACCCTGAGGTCTGGAATAAAAAAGAGGAATCTGCGGAGGTAGAGTCCCACTTTTAAAAAGAAGTGTCAAAAACATTAGGATGTTGGCGGAAAGCAGTAATAGCGGCATAGTTCTAATAGACTTCCTTTAGAGGAAATTTTTTACATAAGTTAAAAACTTCCGTTCTCAATAAGGGGATGGATTTCGTATGTGCAACAAGCCTCTTTCTTGTTTCTTTCTTTTTCTCATCTTCTTTAGATATCCCTAAACGTTTCTTTGTTTCCAAAAGATCCTTGATGAGCGTGTGCATAAAGGAGGCAATTTTTTTCATCTCTTTTTCCTTCATCCCACGGCTTGTAATGCCCGGTGTCCCCAGCCGTATCCCTGACGGATAAAAAGGAGGATTTGGGTCAAATGGTATAGCGTTTCTATTAAGAATTATTCCGATTCTTTCACAGGCTACGGCCATGGTATTTCCCAAAAGATCTTTATTCCTAAGATCAATTAGTATCAGGTGGCTGTCTGTGCCGCCTGATACCAGGGTAAATCCGTAGGATAGGAGTTCCTGTGCCAGGGTCTTGGCGTTTGCCACGATCTGCTTTGCGTATTTTTTAAAATGAGGAGCTGATGCCTCCTTAAGGGCAACGGCAATTCCTGCTATGGTGTTTTCATGAGGTCCTCCCTGAAGTCCCGGAAATACAGCTTTATCGATTTTATCCATAATCTTTTCATCCTTGGCCAAGCCTCTGTGCGTTACAAGAATCATGGCTCCTCTGGGTCCTCTGAGTGATTTATGAGTCGTGGTCATCATTACATGGACATGAGGGCTTGGCGAAGGATATACTCCACCGACGATCAAACCGGAGATATGAGAAATATCAGCTAAAAGATATGCTCCTACATCGTCGGCTATCTGCGCAAACTTTTTCCAGTCGATGATGCGGGGATATGCTGTGGTTCCTGCGATAATGAGCCGGGGCTTGGTTTTTTTCGCAAGTCTGCTTATTTGTTCATAATCAAGAAATCCATCCTTTCCTACGCTGTACTGCACGGCATTAAAAAACTTTCCGGTAAAGGAAACATTTGCGCCGTGAGTAAGATGACCCCCGGAATCAAGAGCCAGTCCAAGGATAGTGTCGCCTGGATTGCATAACGCAAGAAGAACAGCCAGGTTTGCAGGAGATCCGGAGTAGGGTTGAACATTTGCGCAATCAACATCGAATAATTTTTTTGCACGCACAGCAGCAAGCTGCTCAACTTGGTCAACATATCCCTGACCCTGATAATATCTCCGGTGGGGATATCCTTCGGCATATTTATTTCCAAGAGAAGATGCGACTGCCTCTTCTACCGCTGACGAAGCCATGTTTTCGGAAGGGATCATCATCAAAGTGGTTTCCTGACGTTTCTGTTCCTTTGCGACGAGTTCTGCGATCTGGGGATCCACTTTTCTTAGATGCTTCATAAGTTGTTATATTATAGTCGAACGGTCTAATAAAGCGCTTGAATCGTATAGGTCAAATCATCATTTAAGATGAATGCCTTCTTAGGATAAAGCGGTAGAGAATAGGCTATTTTTGAATTAGGTATCAGCACCTTGCCGGTATACGCAGGAATCTCCTCATAATTCTTAGCGTATATATAAACCCTTTCAGGATCAAAATAATACTGAGCGGTAAAAAAATCCAGCTCATTTGTTACAAAAAGCTGTCCGTCATCTTTTGCAAGAGATCGGATCTCGGTCATAACCGATTTCACAGGAGCCTTAGGACGTTTTGTTACGTGAAGATGGAGATAAAACAACGAGTAAGCCGCAAATATCACCGTAAGAACAGTTCCGACTGTTCGGGGAAATTCATCAAGCACATAGATCACAATCAAGGACACCCCTACGGATGAAGCGATAAGATACCTGGGCAAAAATAACGGTTTAAATAAAGAAAGACCAAAGGTAATAAACACCGGAATAAAGGTCCAGGTGGACAGAAATATATAGATATCCCTGTATTCCGGCTTTTGCTTTTTAAGCCGGTATAAACCATAGAGCGGGATGATGTTTAAGAGTATCGTGATTCCCCACAGATAGTTTTCAAAGAATCCAAAGTTAAACTCATAACCCGTGTACAACAATGTGGGCATATGGTTATAGGTATCAAACTGCAAAGGAAGGATCCAAAACTGTTCTTGCCCGGCAGCATGTATGGTAAGTAGATAGAGTATCCATGGTAGAAATAAAACTCCACAGATAAGTATTTCTTTGTAGTCCTTTATCTTTATTTTCTTTGAAAGAAAGTGTGAGGTGGCGACGTAGAACAACTGAGAGGCGACCACCAGAAGCATAAAATAATGAGTATATAAACCAAGTACGGTTGCAATGATATAGTGCGTTTTGTGCCCTCTTTTTAAGAAGTACCATGAAAGTGTGGCAAAGAATGCAAGCATCGTATACATCCGCGCCTCAAAAGCGTTATACAACAGTAATGGATTTAGGAAGAAGAGCAAAAGATAGAGGGATGATTTTTTGGCAGAGAACTTAAAGACATTCTCAAAAAGTGAGTAGACAGTAATTACTATTCCGACATAAAATAAAAGAGAAAGACTTCTAAGCGCAATTTCGGACATACCAAAAATCTTCATCCATAGATGCATGAACAGATAATAAAGAGGAGGATTAAAATCCTGCGCTGTCAAAGGAATTATTTTAGAGATGGGGAGTCTTGCAAGAATCGCAGTAAATGCTTCGTCACGCCAGAAACTTTGGACGAAGTACAAAAGAGGCGTCTTGGTAAATAAAAAATCCAGCATTTTTGAGGGTGGTTAAACTTTCTCGGTTACCTTGTATTTTAGTTTTTTTCCAAGGATTATTCTTGTGTGCGCTTCAAGCGCCGGAAGGGAGGATAGTATAAACGACACAACTGGAAGCAGATACCACTGCACGACAAGCAGCGGAATGTTATAGAGCTTTGTTTTTTGCTGCAGTTTCTTCCGGAGCTTGATATCGATGTATGTATAGACGAACAGAAATACAGTCGAAAGCGTCAAAATAATGCTTGTAATCTGAGGAAGAAGAAAACCTAGTACTGTTCGTTTAAAGACCGGATTGACCAAGGGCGGAACGAGTCCGCTGACCGTGAGGATAAAAAAGGAGGTAGGCCAAAGAAGATGCGTCTCAACAAGATAAATAAGTTTTTTAATCTTTGACCACGGCTTAATATGGGGACTCAAAAACGACTGCCTCATCGCATATCCGATGTCTGATACGCCCCAGGCCCAGCGTTTTTCCTGTTCATATCTGTTCATCAAGGTTTTAATAAACGTACCGGAATATACTGCGTCGCCGGATACAATCGTATATAGAGGCAGAGTTTTCACCCTGTCGCCAAACTTGAAAAAAGCCTGAAAGAAGATATGCCAATCCTCAGGGATAATATCAACATCCCAAAATCCCACCTGCTTCAAAAGCCACAGACTCGTAGAGTATGTTGATATCTGAATGAGATTATCTTTTTTTGATAAAAACGCAAGACGGAGGATAGATGATAAGGTAGCCTGCATTCTTACGACAAAAGGAATCTTAAGGAAGTTATTGTAGAGCATGACCGGAGCCCAGTAAAAGTGATAGATACGATCCTTATCTCTCAAATACTCATAGGTGAGATATGAAAAAAAGTTTTTCGGCAAAAGGCTGTCTGCATCACAGATCGTTACCACGACATTTTCTCTTTTAATCCCGCGCTCCTCATAGATCTTATCAACTATTTTGGTAGCATAAGCCTGATTGCTGGCCTTGCCGGCCACCTCATTCTCAAGAAGCTCGTGGTAGGTAACAATTACTTCCTTAAAAAACGAACCGAACTTACTCTTTAAGACCTTTGCTTTTTCCGGGCCTTCATTTTCTCTTGATTCAAAGGCGAGTACGAGAGTTATGGTTTTATGTGGATAATCCGATTGAGTGAGTGCTCTTATAGTGTCCTCCAGTTTATGCAGGGGTTCCTTATACGTCGGTATTACTACCGGGTGCTCAATTTTGGTGCTGGATTTTATGGCAAGGACTTTTTTACGATAAGAAATATTGCGATTGATCTGAATCATCTGATAAGACAAGACGCAATAGTAGACCGTAGCTGCGGCTTTATAGAAAAAGTAAAGATCAAAGGCAATGATGAAATATGCCACGACGGCAGGATGAAAAGGAGAGAGCCATAAAGGTAGAGTGATGACGAGCCAGCTGAGTACCGGGACGAATATTTCAAACAGTCGAATAAAAAATCTAGACCTGCCAATCCTCTCCGACATGTAGTTATTATACCACTACTGCCATGCTTCGCAGATCATTCTAAACGGGCAGAAGTCGCACCAGGGCCCCACGCGCGGTGTATATTCCTGATCCTTGATCTTACCGACAATCTCTTTAATTTTCCCTTTCACGTTTACTACATCCTGAGCTGTTTTTTGCATGGTGATCTTTGAGGAGTCCTGAAGGTAGTAAAACGTTAGGTGTACTTTTTGAGCCGGTTTTCCATAAAGATTCTTATCAGATGCTGCCATAAGGTATATGGAAAGTTGCAGAGAGTCGCTAAGTTTTTTTTCATCAGGCTTCTTCCCGGTTTTATAGTCTATGATTTCGAGATCTCCGTTTTTTTTCTGATCCACGCGGTCAATCTTTCCGGTAATCAACATGCCGTCAACCTTGATATTGAATGATCGCTCAACATCCAGAACGTCGGAGTATTTTTTATGAAAGGTTTTATAATAATTCAGAAGCATCCTTCTGCCTTCCTCTTTCATCCGTTTTTCATGACTCCGCGAAAGAAATCCAACCGGGATCCAGGAGGTTCGATAGTATCCAAGAAGATCTCTTACAGCTGGCTTTTTCTTATTGATTACATCCTGATAAAAAAACTGAAGAGCACTATGTATCGAAGTCCCCAATGATGCTGCGGCACCTGCAGGAGTCGGCACCCTAAGTACGTATTGGTATTTATAACGCAGAGGACATAGGGTATAGGTTTCAAGCTGAGAAAAAGAAAATCTGGACGGAACTGTTTCCTCTTTGTCAGAAGAGCGCTCAGGCGTTTTCTTATACTCGAGCATTGCAAGCTGTTTTTTATACTTCTCTCTTTTTTCAAATGCTAAAGACACTATCTTCTCTCCAAGAGTCTCTACTACAAACGGTGAAACCCTTCTCTCTCTTTTTCCGCCTGCATAATACTGGGCAGAACTAAGGACAAGATAGTCCTTGGCGCGTGTCAGCCCGACATAAAAAAGCCTTCGCTCTTCCAGTAGATGGGGGTTTGAGGAAGGAAGAATCTCCTTGATGAGGGATGTTGGTATCGGTATTTTTTCTTTTTGTTCTCTGGTGGGAAACCTCTCCTGCGTAAGGTTTACAAGAAATACAACCGGAAACTCAAGACCTTTTGCGGAGTGGACAGTCAGAATATTTACGGCATTGTATAAATTCAGATCTTCAAAAGAGGCAAGCGGAGATTCTCCAAGTTCCATACTCATCTTTATGTAATCTACTACCGCAAAGACCGAGGCGTCTTCGTGCTCCAGTTCGTACCGTTTGATCCTGTCGAAGAACTTCGAGATATTAAGACTTATTTTTTCTTCCCGCGCTGTTTTGAAATTAGCAAGCTGCTCAAGGTAGCCGGTGGCTTCCAAAAAATAATAAAGTAGCTGACCTGCGGTCTCCTTTCTTAAAGATGAAAGATGTTTTTTTATCATGATGTAAAGGGACCGTATTTTTTCTTTTGTTTGTTTTTTTATCTGCGGGAGGTGACGTTGGTAAATTTCAAATTCTTCAGAAAAAAATTCCATGTCAGATAAACCGACCAATATTTCCAATGCAGAAAATAGCGGAAGCGCTGTTTTTTGGGCAAATGCGATAAGTGCTGCCAGATCCCTCCTGTCTATGTCGAGTAGATCCATTGAAAGCGTGCGGTATAAAGATACAGAGTCTTCGATATCGGTAAGAAACGTAAGATAGGCCATCAGGTCTTTCACCTCCGGCTGTTTAAAAAGCATGCCGGGACCTAAAAACTGAAATGGGATTCCTTTTTGTGAAAGAGAGCGTACAAACGGATCGGCATGATTATTTGCCCGTACCAAAATAGCAAAATCTGAGAATGCATAGCGTCTTTGCTTAATCAGATTTTTGATCTGCAGACTTACGTATTCGGCTTCATCTTCCACACGGATCGTTGAGGAAAAGTTTATTTTTTCCATTGATTTTTTCTGCGGTCTTTTAATTTTTCGTGCGGCATAGAGTTTTTTGGAGACCCCAAGCTGCGCTTCCAAGGTATCCGGATCATTGTGCCGTATCAGGGTGTACGCGGCATCAAGTATTTCCTGATCCGATCTGTAATTTTGACTAAGCGTCACCTGTTTCACTCCACGGTAGTCATGCATAAAGGTCAGAATATTTGAAATCGAGGCCCCTCTGAATTTATAGATTGCCTGAGAATCATCACCGACCACCGTAAGCCTTGGTTTTTTTGCAGGAGGTGAAAACAACTTTATGAATTCATACTGCACAATATTGGTATCCTGAAACTCGTCGATCATTACATATTTGAATTGGTCCTGATATTTTTTCAATATATTTTTTCTTCTTTTAAAAAGTATCAACAGGAAATACATAAGATCTGCAAAGTCGAATACACCTTCCTTGATTTTCAGGTCCTGATATTTTTTATAAGCCGAAGCGAGTTCTTTATATTTTTCTCTTTCCAGAGTTTCGGATATCATTGAGCGAGATGATTTTGTCCACGCGATGTAAGACTCGGGACTTATGTTTTCATCACGAAGCCTTGAGAAGTGATCTACAAGAGATTCCAGAAATTTATGAGGATTTCCCAATGGGCGAAAGTACTTAAGGTTAAATAAAAAAAGATTTTTTCTCAGGAAAAGGATAGTCTCCGCATCGGTCATCAACTTATATGAAGGATTAAGTCCGATCTGCGACGCTTCTTCACGTAAAATTCTGTCGGCAAAGGAATGAAATGTTGAGATCCACATTTGAAAGTATCCAAACGGGAGTTCTTCGTCAACTCTTTCCTCCATCTCCGCAGCCGCTTTTTCTGTAAAGGTCAAGGCAAGAATCTCATGGGGCTTTACACTTTTTTTCGTAATCAGATGTTTAATTTTCTCCGTAATAACAGTGGTTTTTCCGGTTCCTGCTCCTGCGATGATCAGGAGTGGTCCGCTATTATATGTAACTGCAGAAAGTTGGTCGGAGTTTAATCTTTTTTGCTGATCTGATTTCATCGCAACAAATTGTAGCACAAGAGAGCTTAAGCAGTTATTTAGGTCAGCGGGATCTGTATGAGCGGGTTACCGGATCCAGGTAGGCCTCGTAGATTCCGGCAAATATAAAGAGAACGGTTAGTCCAAAAAAAACAAGATGAATCATCGGAGCGAAAGCAATCTGAGGTTTGAAGAGACACAGGGCATAGTCGATAATGATCGGAAAAGATCCGGCATGGAGTGAGATCTGAAAGCTTTTGAAAAACCGGATTTTTTTCACAAATAACTTAAACGGAATAAACACCAGCACCGTAACCACGAGAAAGTAAATTGCATAAAAGATCAAAAAGACTACCGGTGCGATCAAAAGTAAGACGGGTGGTCCAAAAAAAGAAACCATCGAAGAGATGTCCTGAAGATTCTTCCTTAACCCCTCTACATAACCCTTATCAACTATCACATCTCTGTTTCCGTACGGAATCTTTCCAAGGGTGCCGTTTTGTTTCACTATCGCATTTTGAGAAGTGAACAATACCACAGAATCATATTCTTCAATTTTTTCCGGATCTGCTGACTCGTCAATGACCGCTACCAGTCTTTTACTATCTCCAACATCCACCCAATGGAAATATGGTTTGTCAGAGTTGGTATGGAGCATTCCGCCATGGATCATCACGCTTAGGTCGTCCGGATAGTTCTGTAAAGATGCAGGTACGGTATCTTTCAACGACATGAGGCCGGAACTCTGAAGCCGGACAAAAAGTAAGATTGCGAAAACAGTGTTTACGACAAATACCAGAAATGTGAAATATTTTCGTGAAAACGAGAACGGAGTTTTTAATAGTTTATGATAGTAATTAGCTTGCGGGAGCAGGCTATTACTTAAAATGTGAAAAAAGGTCTTGACTTTTTGCATTTCTCAAATTATCATAGATTTCTAAAGAGCGAAAATCAACTGCATTTGCGAAAATCGCAGCGGCGATTGCATATTTAGTATCTCTTAGATATAATTTAAGCTCTTGTTTAGCAATTTTTATTTGAGTTTCTCGTAATTTATTTAGTATGGCAGAAGGCGTATTTCAACGAAACAAACCGCATTTAAACATCGGGACCATCGGTCATGTAGATCATGGTAAAACCACCTTAACTTCAGCGATCCACACAGTCCTTGCAAAAAAAGGCCTGGCTAAAGCGATGAAGTATGAAGAGATTGATAAAGCCCCTGAGGAAAAAGCACGAGGAGTCACTATTAACATTCACCACTCCGAGTACGAAACCGAAAAAAGACACTATGCGCATATCGATGCTCCCGGACACGCAGACTACATCAAGAACATGATCACCGGTGCCGCTCAGATGGACGGCGCTATTCTTGTAGTGTCAGCACCTGACGGCCCAATGCCCCAGACCAGAGAGCATCTTCTTCTTGCAAAACAGGTAAACGTACCGGCTGTTGTAGTCTTTCTTAATAAAGTAGATATGGTTCAGGACAAAGAGATCCTTGACCTCGTTGAGATGGAGGTCCGTGATCTTTTGACCAAATACGGATATCCGGGAGACAAGGCAGTTGTCATCAAAGGATCAGCTCTTAAGGCTGCAGAAGGTGACCCGGAATATGAAAAGGCCATCGAAGAGCTTATGAAGGCTGTTGACGAAAATATTCCGGAGCCGGTAAGAGACATTGACAAGCCATTTCTTATGCCTGTTGAAGATGTCTTCACGATTCAAGGCCGCGGAACAGTCGTAACCGGAAGAGTGGAGCGCGGAGTTCTTAAAATAAACGAAGAAGTCGAGATAGTCGGTTTACAAAAAGGTGGAAAAAAGACCGTTGTAACCGGAATCGAGATGTTCCGAAAGTCTCTTGATGAGGCCAGAGCAGGGGACAACACAGGATTGCTCATAAGAGGTATAGAAAAGACAGATGTCCAAAGAGGACAGGTCATAGCAAAGCCAGGATCAGTAACTCCACACACTGAATTTGAGGCTGAAATCTATGTTCTAACCAAAGAAGAGGGTGGACGCCACACGCCGTTTTTCAAAGGATACCGACCCCAGTTTTACATAAGAACAACCGACGTTACAGGTGAGACCACTCTTCCTGCGGGAGTTGAGATGGTCATGCCGGGCGACAATATCAAGATCACCGCAAAACTTATCTATCCGGTTGCAATGGAAGATGGACTGAAATTCGCAATCCGTGAAGGTGGACACACCGTCGGCGCGGGAGTCGTAACCAAGGTCATAAAATAAGGCTTTAAGCACTTTTAAATATGCCAAAGGGCAGAATTCGTATAAAACTAAAGGCGTATGATTATCGTCTCATTGACGATACATGCCAAAAGATAGTAGACGCTGCTATTAAAGCAGGAGCTTCTGTAGTAGGCCCTGTTCCACTCCCCACAAAAAAAGAAGTCTACGTTGTAAATAAATCTCCGTTTACCGATAAAGACGCTCGTGAACACTTTGGACTAAAAATACATAAAAGATTGATCGATCTTCTTAATCCAACAAACCAAACCATTGATTCCCTCATGCATCTTGAGCTCCCTGCCGGAGTCGAGGTAGAGGTTAAGATGTAATCTTAACGTAGCGTGCTACCCAATAGGATGCCGTTTGCCCAGTATAAACCGGTTTCTCCTCCAGGCAAGATATCGTAGGTTGCTTTGTCATTGTAGGGAATCGTCTCCTTTTTAACCACGATTCCACCATCATAGGATTCTCCAATATTTAAATCGGTAATTGTTCTTGAATCGAAAGTTGGATGTTTGGCTGAAACCCATAATTCTCTTTTGTCCGAAAGTACGAAGTGTATCACTTTATGATTGTTAACAGGTGTTCTTGCGATTTTTACTACTGACACACCAACCTTATTGCCATCCACATCCTTGGTCCATACGGTTTGTCCGACTCGAATATCAGTAACTCTGGTCACTCCCACAGGTGTATCGATCATTGTAGATGATGATAGACAGACAGGACAACCAAATTTGTTTCTATTATCCATTTGTTCCGAAGACAAGCAGTGAAAAGAAGATGGAGGTTCCGTTACTGGACCACCTACTGGAAGCCCGCAGTCTTTTACACATTTATATCCGCTGGGACAACTTACGTCAGACTTAGACTCGGTACAATCTATCCAACTTGTTCCAATGGGTGTTGGGGTGACGCATTTAACGGTGCCTGGTATGCCCCAAGTTTTGCCTGTAGGAACACAAGCAGGCGTAGGAGTCAGTTTTTGATGGGTAAAAGTCGGACGTGGACAATACTTTGACATATCAGGCGGAGGATATACGCCTATTATTGCGTCTGGAAACGGAACACATGTTGGAGTTGGTTTCATACGACAATCTCTCATACATTGATATCGTTTTAATGTCGAGCCGAGATTTCTACCTGAGGCCTTTTTTTGACATTCTCGTACACAAAAAGGATAGTTTGCGGCTTGAGAACTCTGCGTGTTTTTTTTGTTGATCGCCCACAGAGCAAATAATACAAGGATTCCTAGTACGAGAAGAAAAAGGATATTCAATCCTTTGGATTTTGAAGACGTCCTTTTCTTTGCCATTCTTAAGCATAAGGTAATGCTTTCACAAATCATTGTCAAGCACGATTGTGTTGAACTTGAATTAGCCTTAGTATATAATTGCTGTAATGACCTTTTCCCTAATAAGGAAAAAATCGGTTTGACACGAAAATAAGTACCGGAATGGACACAATCGAGGCTCCATCTGGAGCCATTTTTTGTGTTGAAAAAATTTTATCAATATACAATGCCTGGCTTTATACTTGGACAAAAATCTGAACAATCTCAGCGTTTCAATGAAGAAGGAGACAGAATGTCTGTCACCATCGTTAAGACTGCACCGTGTTATCTTATTGGGATAAAGACGCAGGATAAGGATGGATATACAGCCCTTAAACTCGGATTCGGTGGCGTCAAGAATATTAAGAAACCAGTCGCCGGAGAATTAAAAAAAGCGGGGATAGAAGCCCCGCTTCATTTTTTAAGAGAGATAAGACTGGAAAAATTCACAAGCTCGGTTGAGGTTGTTGATTCGGAAGGAAAAAAAGGATTAAAGATCGGAGAGAAGGTTTTCACTCCGGGTCAGCAGCTTAAAGCCTCGGACCTTTTTCAAAAAGGGGATAGCGTGGATGTCGTCGGAGTTTCCAAAGGAAAAGGTTTTCAAGGGGTGGTTAAACGACACGGATTTGCAGGAGGACCAAAAACCCATGGGCAGTCGGATAGATGGAGAGCTCCAGGATCGATAGGACAGTCAACCACGCCCGGAAGAGTTTTTAAAGGAAAGAAGATGGCGGGAAGAATGGGTGGAGAGAAAACTACGGTCAAGAATCTTGAGATTGTCGAAGTATCTGAGGATCACATTCTTGTAAAAGGAGCTGTTCCGGGGGCTAGAAAGGGCATGTTAGAAATTCGTCCTTCACGATAATATGGCTCAAGAGACAAAGCCCCAGACGGCTAAATCAAAATCAGCATCCTTGCAGATATCCATATTTGATATTTCAGGAACAAAAAAAACTCCGGTAAAGGTTTCTAAAGAGATCTTTGGAAAAAAGGTAGGAGATCAGCTTCTCGCCCAATACGTACGCGTATATCTTACCAATCAACGTCAGGGTAATGCTAATTCCAAGACCCGTTCACAGATTAACCTTACCAAGCATAAGGCTTGGCGCCAGAAAGGCACGGGTAGAGCAAGACATGGTGCAAAAAGTGCACCTATTTTTGTAGGCGGCGGCGTAGCATTTGGTCCGAAATCCAAGACATATCAACTAAAGCTTAACAAGAAACAAAGAAAGTCTGCTTTTTTCGGTGCGCTGACAAAGGCCTTCGAGCAGAACAATATTTTTGGTCTGTCCGATTCATCACTTACAGTCAAACCGAAGACAAAAGAGGTCTCGGGATTCCTTAAAAAACTGGACATAGATAGTAAGAAGGTGCTTTTGGTCTTACCCAAACTGGAAAAAAACAATCTCGTAATGGCTTCACGAAATATTCCCAATGTGGAACTTGCTGATGTGCGTTCGCTCAACACCTACACCGTGATGAAGCAGGACAAGATTGTTTTTGTGCAAAACGCATTGGCAGTGTTAGAAAAACATTATTTATCTTCAAATGAAAGTTGAGAACGTAATAATAAAACCGGTGCTTACGGAGAAAGCCACTAATCTGGCAAACCAAAAGGTCTACATGTTTTATGTCAAAAAACAGGCTACCAAGCATGTGGTAAAAAACACACTTGAAAAACTTTATCAGGTAAAGGTGGGCAAGATAACATCATTTACCAGAAAAGGAAAGAAAAAAAGATCAGGTAAAAAAATGGTTACCAGAACTCTTCCTGATAAAAAAATTGTTTATGTACAAGTTTTGGAGGGAAAGATCGACCTCTTTCCACAGGTATAACTATGAGTAGATTATTTTCAGCAACAGGAGAACCGGAAAAATCGTTAACCGTAATCCTAAAAAAACATTCGGGAAGAGATAATAGCGGGAAGGTTGTCGTACGTCATCAGGGAGGAAGACAGAAGAGATATTACCGATTAGTGGATTTTAAGCGGGACAAAAAAGATATAGAAGGCAAGGTCCTGGGAATCGAATATGATCCCAACCGCAATGCCCACATCGCCCTTATTGAATATAAGGATGGTGAGAAACGCTACATCCTGCACCCAAAGGATCTGAAGGTAGGGGACGCAGTCATGTCATCCGATACCGCAGAAGTACGGGTGGGAAATGCGATTCCGGTCAAAAATATACCTATAGGCCAGCAGGTACACAACCTTGAGCTTTTCCCGGGTCATGGAGGAAAGATAATCAGGGGCGCAGGTACCTTTGCTACGATCTTGGCTAAAGACGAAGAATACGTCCATGTCAAACTTCCTTCAGGGGAGACACGAAAATTTATCAAAGACTGTATTGCCACCATAGGCATCGTCGGAAATGTAGCTCAAAAAGAAGAAAACTTAGGAAAAGCCGGAAGAAAGATTCTCATGGGAATACGGCCAACGGTCCGCGGAGTAGCACAGAACCCCCGAAGTCATCCACACGGAGGAGGGGAAGGAAAATCAGGTGAAGGTATGCACCCAAAAACTCCATGGGGAAAGCCGGCAAAAGGAAAAAGAACAAGAAATAAGAAAAAATGGAGTAGTCAGTTGATCGTCTCAAGAAGAAAATAATATGGAAGCAAGAGCATATATAAAAAACGTAAAAGTCACACCAAAAAAACTGAGATTTTTGGTACCGCAGATTAAAAAACTGAGCCCAAGGCAGGCTCTTGATAGATTGCTCTACTTTGAAAAGAAACCGGCAAGAATACTGTATAAAGCGATTCAATCAGCTGTAAATAATGCAAAGAATGTATTAAAGGTGGAAGATTCAAAGCTGATTTTTAAGACGCTTGCGATAGAAGAGGGCCAGAAGATGAAGCGGTATAAGGCAGGAGGAAGAGGAGCGGTCAAACCGTTTAAAAGAAGATTTGCGCATATCAAGGTCGTCTTAACGGTGGGGAAGTCCAACGTAGTTAAGCTGCCCGAAGCAAAACCAGTGACAAAAGAAAAACCATTAAAAATTGCTAAAGCTGAAAAAACTCAGCTGAAGGCTGTCAAAAAGGCAGCTGTAAAAAAATAATATGGGACAAAAAGTACATCCACATGGATTAAGGCTCGGCATAATCTACAACTGGAATTCTCGATGGTTTTTTTCAAATAAAAAAGTATTCAGAGAGACACTATTGTCGGATCTTAACATAAGAAAAAGATTGATGGAAAAGTTCCGCTTTGCTTCGGTAAGTGAGATCGACATCGAGCGCGCTATTAATAAAATTACGATCATTATCTATTCGGTTAAACCGGGTATGATCATAGGACGGGGAGGAAAGGGTCTAGAGGAAGTGAAATCAGCGGTCATGGGCTACCTAAATCTGTCCAAAAATAACAAGGAGACCAAGGTTGACCTTAAGATAGAGCCGGTAAAAAAACCCTATCAAAATTCCTATTTTGTGGCCCAGTCGATCGCAGAAAAATTAGTACGTGGTTTTCCACACAGATCCGTAGTCCACAATGCGATGAACCGTGTGACCGAAAGTGGCGCAAAGGGAGTAAAAGTACAGCTTGGGGGAAGAATCGCAGGAGCAGAGATTTCAAGACGGGAGAAGTATTTCCAGGGAACGGTACCGACCTCTACGATCCGCGAGGATGTGGAGTTTGCGATCTTTCCAGCCCTTACAAAATCAGGATACATCGGAGTAAAAGTTTGGATCTGTAAATAATATGTTGTCACCAAAGAGGCAGAAGTACAGAAAACAGTTCAGAGGTTCATGGAGAAAGATAGCCGTAAAGGGTGAGAAGCTGAATTTCGGAGGAATGGGTCTTAAAGCTATCACACCCGGCTGGATAAAGGACCGGGAGATCGAGTCATGCCGCGTGGTACTTGCTAGGGCGACCCGAAAGAGTGGTAAATACTGGATCCGTATCTTTCCTGACAAACCCTTTACCAAAAAACCCCCGGAAGTCACGATGGGCTCGGGAAAGGGCGAGGTCTCTCATTTTGTCGCATCCGTTGTACCCGGACGCGTACTGTTTGAGATAGACGGTTTGGATGAGGTATCTGCCCGCGATGTATTTCGTGTGGTTTCATCCAAGCTTTCGGTAAGGACCAAAATTGTACTTAAAAATCTATGAAAAAATTAACCAAAAAAATCAAAAACCAGACAGGAAGCGAACTTGAAAAAGAGATCGTAAAGATGAGAAATGATATTGCAAAGCAGAGATTGAATATGAAGGTTAATCCTCCGAAGGATATAAACGCACTTTATAAGAAAAGGAAGGCGTTGGCAGTTTATCTGACTGTGTTGTCGGAAAGAAAAGAATCCACGCAGTTAGAAAAAAGTAAATAATTATGGCAAAACTTTTTACCGGAACAGTTGTCTCAACCAAAATGCAAAAGACGATCGTAGTAATGGTAGAGAGAAAATTCAGGCATCCCACATACAGAAAAGTTATCGTAAGAAGGAAAAAATACAAGGTTCATAGTGAGAATCCGAACGTATCTCAAGGGGATGTAGTAACGATCAGGGAGACCCGTCCTATCTCAAAAGACAAAAGATTTACTCTGTTCGAAAAAGAGGGTAAAAAGGAAGCAGTAGTTATAAAAGAAGAAAAAAGTTCTAAAAGTTAATCTATCAATCTATGTTGCAGTTACGAAGTATGCTCAATGTGGCCGATAATACAGGAGCAAAAAAAGTACAGATGATCGGAATGCCAAAAAAAGGCAATAAAAAATCAGCGGTCATTGGAGACGTGATCATTGCGGTTATTAAGATGGCGATACCATATGCACAGGTTAAAAAAAGCGAAATTGTGCCGGTAGTCATCGTGAGAACAAGAAAGGAAAACCGAAGAAAAGACGGCAGCTATATCAGATTTGATGATAATGCATGTGTAATCCTGCAGGCAAAAGACAGTAAGGAACCACGTGGCACAAGAATTTTTGGTCCCATAGCCAAAGAGATAAAAGACGCCGGTTTTAACAAAATTGCATCACTTGCAGAGGAAGTTTATTAAAGATATATGAAGATTAGAAAAGGAGACAAGATAATAGTAATAAGCGGTAAAGATGCCGGAAGACAGGGTACCGTCGACAGAACGTACCCCAAGCAGCAAAAAATTCTTGTCACGGGGATAAATATTGCAAAGAAACATATCAAAAAAAGCGAGCAGACGCCGCAGGGCGGGGTAGCAGATGTCCCCAGATCGATTCAGGTTTCCAACGTTCTTTTGGTCTGTCCGAAATGTAAAAAACACTCAACCGTCGGGTATAAGGTCGAAAAAGGAAAGAAAACCAGAATCTGCAATAAGTGTAAAAGTAAAGTTTAAAGCCATATGTCAGATCTAAAAAAACATTACGAAGAAGAGATCAAAAAAAAGCTCATGAGTGAGCTAAATCTTAAAAACCCGATGGCAGTGCCACGTGTTGAGAAGATCGTCATCAATGTGGGGGCAGGAGAGGCTGTCACCAATAAAGGAGTGCTTGAGAAGATTCAGGAGCAGGTAGGTTGGATCGCAGCTCAAAAGCCTGTAATAACAAAGGCACGATCATCTGTCTCGGCATTTAAGATACGAAAAGGATATCCGATCGGTGTGAAGGTTACACTCCGCGGTAAAAATATGTATTTCTTTTTGGAAAAACTTATCAATATCGTTATTCCGCGTTTCAGAGACTTCCGTGGCATCTCGGAAACAAATATTGACACCTATGGAAATCTAAACCTGGGACTGAATGAGCAGACTATCTTTCCCGAGATCGAGTACGACAAAGTGGATAAAATGAGAGGACTGCAGATAACGGTTGTGACCAATGCTAAGGATCATGCCAAAGGGAAAAAGTTATTTCAGGAGTTGGGAATTCCATTTAAAGCATAACTATGGCAAAAACATCAAGCGTAGAGAAGTTTAAAAAAAAGCAGAAGTTTGCAGTGAGAATGGTAAACAGATGTGCTATTTGTGGCAGAGCGCGGGGATACATGCGAAGATTCGGTCTTTGCAGAATCTGTTTTAGAAACAAAGCATTACGGGGTGAGATTCCCGGAGTTAGAAAAGTTTCGTGGTAATCATATGAGCAGATCACAAAAAAAAGGACCATACATCGACGAAAAGTTATTGCAAAAAGTTTTAAAACAGAAAGACTCCGGAGATAGAAGTCCTATAAGGACATGGGCCAGGGCATCACAGGTCTCACCGGAATTTGTGGGGCATAGAATAGCAATCCACAACGGACGAAAGCACATGGAGATTTTGATATCAGAGGGTATGGTGGGCCACCGCCTTGGAGAGTTTGCGCCCACACGGACATTCAGAACCCATGGAAAGGTCACGAAGAAAGTTATATCGGCAACATAATATGAACAACTCAATCATAGATCTGATAATCAGAATAAAAAACGGTTACCTAGCAAAAAAAGAGCTTATTAGTAGTCCGCACAGCAACTTTAAAGAATCGGTTGTCTCGAAGCTTCAGAAGCTGGGTTACGTCCGATCGTTTAAGGTAGGCAAAGAAGGCAATAAAAAAGACATGATACTTGAGCTTGTCTATGATGATGGTGTGCCGGCCCTCACCGACGTAAAGGTATTCTCAAGGCCGGGAAGAAGATGGTATATCAATACAAATGATCTGAAACCGGTTTTGGGAGGTCTTGGGCATGCTGTTCTTTCAACGCCAAAAGGAATCCTGACCTCAATGGAGGCAAAAAAAGAGCAGGTAGGTGGGGAATTATTATTTGAGATCTGGTAAATAAGTTTTAAAAAAATATGTCAAAAATCGGAGAAAAAGAAATACAGGTAGTCCAAGATGTTCAAGCATCGATAGCAGGCGATAGGATTTCGGTAAAGGGTAAAGAAGGCGAGATACACTTTGATATTCCTAGAGAGCTTGAGGTTGTTGTAAACTCCGGAGTGATAAAGGTCAGTAGAAAATCTGAAGCAAAAAAGGTCAAAGCTTTGCACGGACTGTACAGAACTCTCATCGCAAATGCCACATCCGGTGTTGCAAAACCATGGGAAAAGAAACTTGAGATAGTGGGAACAGGGTATACTGTTAAGTTGCAGGGGGAAGATCTTGCGCTTAAACTTGGTTACTCCCATCAGATTGTTTTTAAGAAGGTCGAGGGAATCAAATTTCAGGTACAAGGAAACAACAATATAACCGTTGTCGGCGCTGATAAGCAGCTTGTAGGACAGGTGGCTCACCAGATTAAGATGGTGAGAAAACCGGATCCATATAAGGGAAAGGGAATAAAGTATGCAGGTGAAAAGTTGAGGATCAAGCCCGGCAAAAAGGCAAAGGCAGTAGGAGCTGCATAATACTATGAAAAATATAACCACCGACAGGGTTCTAAGGAAAAAAAGAAGAATCAGAGCAAAGGTATTTGGAACACAAGAGATACCGAAGATTTCTGTATATAGATCAAATAAATATTTTTATGCCCAGGCAATCGATGATGTGAAGAGGGTTACCCTTGCAGCAACATCGAGCACTAAGATAGGAAAAAAAGACTCAAGTCTTTCAAAGACATTGGAGTCAAAAGAAGTAGGTAAGTTGCTGGCGGAAAAACTTATGAAAAAAGGAGTCAAGAAAGCGGTATTAGACAGAGGGCCGTATCTATATCTGGGAAGAGTAAAGGCTTTTGTCGAGGGCTTGCGTGAAGCAGGTCTGCAGATTTAATCAGTAATAAAAATATATGCACGAAGTAAATGAAGAAAAAAAACTTGAGGAAAGAGTTCTGTTGATCCGCCGAGTTTCTAAAAAAACAACCGGTGGAAATTATATTACCTTTTCCGCACTGGTTGTGGTAGGGGACAGAAAGGGTTCACTTGGGCTAGGAGTAGGGCGTTCGCAAGAAGTACCGCCGGCTATTAAAAAAGCCATATCATATGCCCGAAAGCATATGACCACAATCCCGATGCATAAATCAACACTACCGCATGAGATTTTATTTAAATACAAAGCAGCGAAAATTCTTCTGAAGCCTGCGCCGGAAGGAACTGGGCTTAAGGTAGGAAGCGTGGTCCGTCCACTACTTGAGGTAGCCGGAGTTAAAAACGCGTCAGGAAAAATTATAGGTTCACGGAACCAGGTTATTAATTCATATGCCGTGCTCATGGCTTTAAAAAAACTAAAAGCCCGAAAAAAATAATATGTCATTATTACTTTCACAACTTCCCAAAATAATCGAAAGAAGAAAGAAGCGCTTGGGACGGGGCATAGGCAGCGGTAAAGGTTCAAAATCAGGACGCGGTACCACAAGACATCAAAAGGCCAGAGAAAATGTACCTCTGCATTTTGAAGGAGGACAGGCCAAGATGGTGAAAAAGTTCCCACTTCTTAGGGGAAAAAGTAAAAATAAATCGGTTCAGGTCAAGACAACTTTAGTCTCACTCGATGCCTTAAATGTTTTTAAAGCAGGTGAGACAGTAAGCAAGGAAAGCCTTTTGAAAAACGATGTGATAGAAGACACCCGCACGCGTATTAAAATAGTAAGTAACGGAAAGCTTGAGAAAAAAGTGACGGTAGAACTCCCGGTTTCCAAACAGGCAAAAAAAATGATTGAAAAAGCAGGAGGGGTCGTAAAAAACTGATGGAAAAAATACGAGAGAAGATACAATTATTTTTAAAAGACAAAGAGCTTAAGAGAAAAGCGCTCTTCACACTTTTTATTTTTCTAGTATTCCGTGTCTTTGCATTTCTTCCGGTTCCGACGATTGATCTTGTCAGACTAAGATCGTTATTTGCCCAGAATCAATTCCTATCACTTCTGGATATTTTTTCAGGAGGAACGCTTCTTAACTTTTCGGTAATGGCTTTGGGTCTGAACCCGTATATTAATGCCTCGATTATCTTTCAGCTTCTTACTATTGTCGTTCCAAAATTTGAAAAGCTCGCTCAAGAAGGAGAGTACGGAAGATTCAAGATAAATCAATATACAAGATTTCTTACGGTGCCTTTGACGTTATTCCAGGCAATTGGTATTTATTTCTTACTGAAAAGCCAGCAGATCATAGGCGTCTTAAGTCCGATCGAGTTTTTTTCTTTTATCTTTACACTGGTAGCAGGAACATTTATTCTTGTCTGGTTTGGAGAGCTTATCTCTGAGTTCGGACTTGGAAACGGTATCTCTCTTCTTATTTTCGGAGGTATAGTAGGGAGAATTCCGGTTGTCTTCTCTCAGACGGTTAAGACGATTAATAACGAACTCATTTTCAATGCAGTAATCTTTCTGGCGCTTGCAGTATTTGTCATCGCGGCAGTCGTATTCGTCAACGAGGCGGTAAGAAGAATTCCGGTCTATTATGCCAAACGGATCCGCGGGAACCGGATCTATCAGGGCGCTACCAACTATCTTCCTCTGAAACTGAATCAGGCAGGAGTTATTCCTATTATCTTTGCGGTTTCGTTCGTGCTGTTTCCCCAGCTTATCGGAAACTTTT
>JANWJL010000017.1 GCA_025451885.1 Candidatus Microgenomates bacterium | reverse complement strand
TGAAAAGATGCCGATACGGATTGTGGTACCGGGTAAGGTATATAGGAATGAAACAGCCAACCCTACCAACAACTCCATGTTTTATCAGTATCAAGGTGTTCTCGTTGATAAAAATGTCAGCATGGCAAATCTCAAAGGAACGCTTATTGAGTTCGTTAAATTTCTGTACGGCCCGGATACTGAGACTCGTTTTAGATGCAAGTATTACCCTGAGGTAGAGCCTGGAGCAGGTTTAGATATTGAATGCACATTTTGTAAGGGAAAAGGATGCACGGTCTGTAAATACAGAGGGTTTATCGAGGTTTTGGGATGTGGGATGATTCATCCGAATATTTTAAAAGCATGCGGTATCGATATGAAACAATGGAGTGGATTTGCTTTTGGCATGGGTTTAGATCGACTCGTTATGCTCCAGTACGGAATCTCGGATATCAGAAGACTGTATGACGGAAGTTTAACATTCGTAGACTGATATGAAAGTACCGATTAACTGGCTTAAAGAATATATTGATTTTACAAACGAGAAGGAGCTTGTAGATAAACTGACTGCGATCGGGCATATGCAGGATGGTCCTCCTGTAGATGTTGCAGGAACTAAGGTATACGACCTTGAGGTTAGACAAAATAGACCTGATTGTCTTTCATTAGTAGGTATTGCACGGGAAGCTGCTGCTGTTTTAAATAAAAAAGTTAAGCATCCCGAAGTTAAAGACTATTCAAAAGTTGAAGGGGAAACAAAAGTAGAGATCAAAGATCCCTCGCTGTGCTATCGGGTAAATACTGCAACAATTGAAGGAATAAGCGTAAAAGATTCTCCAGAGTGGCTTAAGGATAAATTAACTGCCTACGGGATAAAAACCGTTAACAACGTCGTTGACATTACGAACTTTGTAATGGTTGAGACCGGACAGCCGCTCCATGCATTTGATAAAGAAAAGATAGAAAAAAGCACCCTCATCGTTCGAACCGCAAAAGAAGGAGAAAAATTAGCGTTGCTTGGAGACGCTAAAGTTACACTTACTAAAAATGATCTTGTTTTCACTGATCCATCCAAGGCAGTTGCATTAGCAGGCGTGATGGGCGGGAAGGAAACAGGTGTTACTGACAAAACGAAATCTATCATTCTTGAAGCTACGACGTACAATCAAGCGTCGGTTAGAAGGACCTCTATTCGGCATCAAGTTCGTACCGAGGCTTCTACAAGACTTGAAAAGTTCACTCACCCCAAACTTACTGAGATAGCATTGAAAAGGACGGTGGCTCTGGTTCTTGAACTATGTGGCGGTAAAATAACTGACACAACCGACGTATATCCAACAAAAAAAGAAGATGTAACGGTGAAACTTACCATAGAGCAATTGAATAAACTTGGTGGAGTAACATTTTCTTCCCAACAGGCTAGGACGATCTTACAGAGACTTGAACTTGAAACAAGCGACTCATTAACGGTTAAGATTCCTTATTTCCGTACAGATCTTGAGATAGAGGAGGATCTTATCGAGGAGGTCTTAAGAATTCACGGATATGACAAACTCATTCCCGCTCTTCCTTCGAGCCCGCCTCCAAAAAATATTGATCTTAAAGAATTCATACTTGAGGAAAAACTAAAGGATCTATTAACAAGAGCAGGACTTGATGAGCAAATCACCGAACCCTTAACGAATGAGGCCGATTCAACATTAAAGCCGGTTCTTCTTGAGAATTCTTTAAACACCGACAAAACTATGTTGAGAACCACCTTAAAGAACGGTCTTTTGAAATCCCTTCAGAATCAAGTCAAGCACCGCAAGCAAAAAGTCATGCTCTTTGAGACGGGAAAGATTTTCTATCTAAAATCGGATAAGTATGTAGAACAGGCTGTCCTTGGCATAATCACAAAAGGGGTAGACTATTTTGAAACAAAAGGTTTAATAGATCTTTTAAAGGAACACTTTGAACTTAAACAAGTGTCTGTGACCATCGACGTCATTGACTCTGCTCAAAATATTTATTTTTTTGAACTACCGGTTGATAAAATCACCGCAGATAAAATAAAAAAACCTCTTACAAGCCATCCTCAGGTTATTTTTCAGGACATCTCTTTATTTGTACCAAAAAATACCAAGGTGGGAGATTTAGTCAATGAAGCGCGATCTTCGTCTGATCTGATCAGCAGGGTAGAGCTGGGCGAAGAACCAAAGGCATCCGGTGATCACAAAAGCGTATTCTTGCATCTTCAGTTTGAGTCTAGCAGCGGTAATATTACAAAAGATGTTGTAGACAAAGAAAAGAAAGCGGTCTTAAAACTTCTAGAGGAAAAATTCAGCGCCAAAGTCCGCTAGTTCATGGACAAATTAAACGATCTTCGTAAGCTCTCTTCTGAAATTGACAGGTGCGGAATCTGTAGGTCAGCCGGTACCGGAAAACAGGTTTTTGGAGAAGGCGATCCTGATGCCAAAGTAATGTTTGTAGGAGAAGCGCCTGGCAGAAAAGAAGCTGAAACAGGCAGACCGTTTATAGGGAGGTCGGGACAGCTTCTCAGAAGCACCATCAACTCAATAGGTCTTAAGGAAAAAGATGTATATATAACAAGTCCGGTAAAGTATCTGCCAAAAAGGGGGACTCCTTCAAAAAAAGAGATACTTCACTCAAATCTTCATTTTCAAATACAATTAAATTGTATAAATCCAAAGATTTTAGTGCTTCTTGGGAAAACAGCCATCAGTGCCGTACTTAACGAAAATATTCCGGTTTTAAAAGAACACGGAAAAGTCATTAAAAAGACTGGGCAAAATATCTTACTAACGCTTCATCCTGCAGCGGTATTGCGCTTTCCGAAGTACAAAGGTTTATTTTTAGAAGATTTAAAAAAGCTTAAAAAGTATTTGATTAGTAGTTAATCTGCGTCAGTTTTAACTCCGATCTTTACGGTAGAGTCGCCTTTTTTATCCTTCTCATTGGTTGCTTCGACCTTAATCTCATGCTTACCATCCGAGAGGGTCAATGTTTCGTTAACCTCGTCTCTATCTCCATCCAGACTCTTTTTTTCTTGGCCGTCAACGATTATCTTTACGTTTTTGACATTAGAGTTTGATGTCAGCCGGGCAACTATCTTCACGTCATTCGAGTCTACCTTTGATTTATCCGAGGGCTCTTTTATATTAACCACCATATCGTCCTGTGACGCATCTGATGTCTCGCTTGGATACTTATACTTATCGTCCTGAGTATTTCTCCATGCATCGATGGCTTCCTGCCAACGGTTCTTTCCGTCGGTTGAGACAGGATCATTTTCAGTTATCACGATAAAATCTTTCTCTTCATAGTTCCCTGCCCTGATCTCAACATCATTTGCAAGCTTGCCTGTGGACTTTGAGATCTTAAGTTTTTTATATGCTGAAGAAACATCTTTTGGCTCTGTGCCTTTTTTGAAGTATTCCGACCGGGTTGGCTGGCCGTCTTTTGGCAAACCACCAAGGTAGGAATCGATCGTTAGAGCAACTACACCGTCTGGTTTTGTCGCAATTCCGTCTTTATAGTTTTTCTTCAACAGATCGCTCATAATTCTGTTCCAGATTGGAGATGCTCCGGTAACACCTGATGCGATCCGCGGATCCATAGGAGAGTTGTCGTTATTTCCCACCCATACACCAACCGTCACGTCATTGGTATATCCGATCGTCCAGTTATCTCTTTTGTCATCTGTGGTACCTGTCTTCACCGCCACTGTCTTACCCGGGATTCTAAGGTATGAATTTGGACCGAAAGCCAACACTCTTGCGTTATTATCCGAAAGTATATGAGAGATTAAAAAGGCAGTTTCTTTACTAAGAGCCCTGTGTTCGTCTGATTCTTTTTGCTTAAGAATCGTCTTTCCTTTGTAGTCCTTTATCTCCATGATCGTTTGGGGATTTTTTTGCAGACCTTCGCGCGCAAAAACAGAGTAGGCAGATGTCAGGTCAAGAAGCGTCACTTCGCCGCCGCCAAGTGTGACTCCGAGTCCGAAACGGTCCATGTTTTTTTGGGTAGGGGCAAGTGTCTTTATCCCCATGTCATCTGCTTTTTGCAGAAAATTCCTGATTCCTACCATCGCAAGAAGCTTTACCGCAACCACGTTAATAGAATTTCCAAGTGCAAATCTCAGCTGCATCGGTCCTCTAAATTTGCCGTCGTAGTTTACCGGTACATAATCCTTGCCGCCCTGACTCGGAAACACTGTACTTAAGTCCATAAGGAGAGTCGAAGGCGTGTATCCTTTTTCAAAAGCCGCGGCATAGGTAATCGGCTTGATCGATGAACCCGGCTGCCGCAATCCAAGAGCTGCGTTAAAGTTTCCGTACTTTGCATCACTGTAGTTATATGAACCAACCATCGCAAGTACCTGTCCCGTCTTCGAGTCAAGCACTACGGCAGCTCCGTTCCCGACCTTCGCTCCTTTCAGCTTCTCCACCTCTTCCCGGACTATTTTTTCAGTACCTTTCTGTGCGTCCGATGATAGCGTAGTTTTCACCCGCAGTCCTTGCTCAAGTACTGTTGGTCCAAACTCTTTTTCGATCTGATCCCTTACGTAAAATACGTAATGTGGTGCATTTAATCCTTCTCTTGATTGTGAAAACTTCAACTTATCGATCTGTGCTACTGCGTCATCTTCCTGCTTCCGAGTAATATATCCGTCCTCCCGCATTCTCCGCAATACATCTTTTGTTCGACCTTTCCATGCATCCTTCTCTCCAATGAACGGGGAGTAATAGGTAGGACGCTGTGGCAGTCCTGCTAAAAACGCTGATTCCAGAAGATTAAGATCTTTTGGCGATTTTGCAAAGTATCCCTGTGAAGCGGAACCGATACCCCAGAAGCTTCCTCCATACGGAGCCTCGTTAAGATACAGTTCCAGGATTTGATCCTTGGTGTAGCGTTTTTCAACGATGACCGCAAGAATAACTTCTTTTAGCTTTCTCGTGATACTTCTTTTGGAATCAAGAAGAACGTTTTTGATAAGCTGTTGGGTAATAGTAGATCCTCCCTGTACGGTGCCTCCAAAGATCGTACTGAAAAATGCACGCAGTATTCCCGTCTGGGAAAACCCCTGGTGTCTGTAGAAATTTTTATCCTCGATCGCTATCGTCGCCTGTTTCATATAATCTTTCGTGTCCGGTAAGGTAACAGGGACTCTGTTTCTGTCCTTGTAAAGCTCGAAAAGTACCTTCCCGTCGCGGTCATAAAATACCGTAGAGGATTGACTCGTCTGAGAAAGTTTTCCGGGAGCAGGAAGATCCTTAGCAATCCATGCAAAGATAATGAATATCAAAATAAGTCCGGCGATGACAGCGCTTGTAAGAGTGAATAAGGTCTTATTCGTTACCTTTTGCCGGGCATGTAAGCGAGCAAATCGGAGCCTCCTTGAGACCATAACAAATTATAGCAAATATATTATAATCACGTAATGGCAAGGTTCAAACTTCTTAAAAAAGAAACGGTTCTTAAAATTATCATCGCTGTTGCGACGGTAATACTGGTACTCTCTTCATTTGCCCCTTTGCTTTTTATACGGTAGGCGTCTTATAACGCTTCAGTATAATAAGGTGGTATGTTTCTTGAGCAGCCGGTCGAAAAACTTCCGGGAACTAGTATCGTAACGATCAAAAAACTCAAAAGCCTGGATCTACTCACCTTTGATCAACTGATAAACTATTTTCCTTCACGCCATGAAGATTTTTCAATAGTGTCGCCAATAGCTTCCCTGCAAGACGGCGAAAAGGTAACGATATCGGGTACAATAACCGCTGCAAAAAATGACTACGTTAGAAGACGTCTTACTATTCAACGGGTAAGTATAGCGGATGATACCGGCAGTATTTCTGCTACCTGGTACAATCAACCCTTTCTTATCCGCATGTTTATGCCACAGTTGAATCTAAATATCAGTGGTGAGGTCAAATTTAAAGGCAGACTGAACATCTTACCGAAGGAATACGAGGTGCTAAAAAATCCGGGACAGCCGACTATTCATACGAGCAGAATTGTTCCAATCTATCCGGAAAAGAGGGGATTGTCATCAAGAACTCTTCGTGAAAAAATTTATTATGTACTCGGCCAACTGGATGAAAAAATATTGCCGGAATTACTGCCGGTTGGTTTTTTGAAAAAACACCAATTAATAGATACAGCAACCGCCTACAAAAATTATCACTTTCCTGCGTCTTCCCAACTACTCAAACAATCAAAAAGAAGACTTGCTTTCGACGAACTTTTTATCATACAGCTTTCGGCACGACTTGTACGCGAACACTGGGAGCGTGAAAAAGTAGGAAACGTACTTGAGGTCGAAAAAAACAGAGATAGGATTAATGAATTTATAAAGAAACTTCCGTTTACTTTAACCAATGGTCAGAAAAAAGTAATAAAAGAGATAGAAGAAGATCTTGGAAAAACTCATCCTATGAACAGATTCCTGCAGGGTGATGTCGGCTCAGGAAAAACAGTCGTAGCTGCGGTAGGAGCTTACATCTCCTACCTTAATGGTTTTCAAACCTTGTTCATGGCTCCAACAGAGATTCTGGCACAGCAGCACTTCAAAACTCTTTCTATGCTCTTCGCAAACACTTCGGTTGAGATCGGGTTGCAGACCTCAAGCAGCAAAGATAAAAAAAATGCCGACATAATAGTCGGAACACAAGCTCTAATTACGAAGTCCCAGAGTTTTAAGCGTGCAGGATTTGTGGTGATTGATGAACAACACCGTTTCGGCGTAAGACAGCGGGCAATCCTAAAAGAAAAGGGATTAAACCCTCATCTACTTTCAATGACTGCCACGCCTATTCCCAGAACCGTAGCGCTAACATTGTACGGAGAACTCGATTTTTCTGTTCTGGATGAGATGCCAAAGGGCAGAGTTCCGGTTAAGACTTTTTTGGTTCCAAATGTTAAAAGAGCAGACGGCTATCAGTGGATTCAAAAAAAAATAAATGAAGATAAATCGCAGGTATTTATCATCTGTCCTTTGATTGAAGAGTCCGAGGTTGAGACAGTAAAAACCGCAAAAGCAGCCACTAAGGAATACGAGCATCTTAAGAAAAATGTTTTTCCAAAGCTAAAGGTCGGCCTCATTCATGGAAAACTAAAAAGTAAAGAAAAGGATGCTGCTATGGATGCGTTTAAAAAACACGAGTATGATATCTTGGTCGCCACATCGGTTGTAGAAGTAGGAATCGATGTTCCCAACGCGACTATCATGCTTATTGAAGGAGCCGAGCGCTACGGCCTGGCCCAACTACATCAACTTAGAGGAAGAGTCGGAAGAGGAAGCAAGCAGTCATACTGTTTCGTATTTACAGAAAGCAATACGCCTCAGGTTCTTGACAGGCTTTCTTACTTTGCGCAAAATAACCATGGTCAAAAATTAGCCGAATACGATCTGGCACGGCGGGGGCCTGGAGATCTTTACGGGATACGTCAACATGGGCATGATTCTCTGATGGTTGCTTCTTTTTCCGACTACCTGTTAATCGAAGAAACAAAAAAAGCTGTGGAGGAGTTTAGAAAGTCTTACTCGCTTAAGGATTACCAGAGTCTTAAAAAAAGAGTTGATGCATTCCAGGTTCACCAGATTGCAAAAGATTGAGCTACTTAAACGAACTCGTAAGATTGTAAATCGGGGTAATCACAGAGATAACGATAAATCCTACACCGACACCCAGCACCACTAAAATCAACGGTTCGATCAGCGTAGTCATCGCCTTTATTGCAAGCTCTGATTCCATCTCAAAATACTTTGAAAGCCGAAGAAGAGTGTCGTCAAGATGTCCGGTATTTTCTCCCACGATCGCCATCTGTACCAAGATTGGCGGAAAGATTTTTTCCTGGGCAAGAGAGTTTCCAAGAGACTGTCCTTTTTCTATGGATTTATAGATATGTTCAAAAGCTTCCTGGTATACGGCGTTATTTGTGGTCTGAATAACTATTTTCAGAGCGTCGAGAATCGAAACGCCTGATGCAATAAGAATCGAAAGTATCCTGGTGCTGTCAACCAATGCAGCCATCTTTACTACTCCGCCGACCACAGGGAGCCTCAGCATGACTGAATCAAAGGAAAACTTTCCTGCCTTGGTCTTAAGATAGGTGCGGATCAGGAAGATCCCGCCGAAAACTGCAAGTAGAATAAACGGCCAGAACCTTGCGGAAAAGGATGAGACAACAATTAGAATCTGCGTAGTAATGGGAAGATCTATCTTAAAGTCCTTATACAAATCCAATAATTTCGGCACGACGAAGGTAATCATAATAAACATAACCGAAAGCATCGCTATTATAACGATCACCGGATAGATCAACGCCCCCTTTAATTTGCCGTTGAACTCGCGTTGCTTCTCCATAGTCTCAGAAAGCTTAAGAAGGATCTCATTTAGCTTTCCCGAAGCCTCACCTGATTTCACAAGAGAGATATAGAGGTTTGAAAAATACTTTGGATAAGCCTGCAGTGCAACCGATAAGGGAGTACCTGCCTTCACTTTTTTATCCAGCTCGCCAATCATTTTCTTTAAGGATTCCTTTTCTACCTGATGCTCAAGAATCTCAAAAGAATCTACGATTGTCAGTCCGGCATTCAACATGATAGCAAGCTGACGGGTAAAGTTTACAATATCGTTGAAGGTGACTTTATCGAGGAGCGCCAAAAAAAATGAGTTACTTGAGCTTTTCTGGGCCTTTACCTCAATCGGAAAATAATCATTCTCCTTTAGGAACTTCACTACCAGTTCCTCCCTGTCAGCCTCAATTTTTTTGACAACGACTTTGTTGTTCTTAATTGCTTTGTAAGTGAAGAGCATACTACTTTAAATATTTATCCAATTCCTTTGGTCTTATCGCGAAAGCTCGGGCGACCTCCTTTGTGATTCTTCCCTGCTGAAAAAGTTGGGAAAGGTATCGCTCGAAATAGATAAATCCCTCTTGATCCGAGGTCTGAAGCAGATTGTCAAGTAAAAATGGTTTTCCGTCTCGTATGATTGAGCTTACGGCAGGACTGTTGTAGATAACCTCAAGCGCAGCCACTCTCCCTTTTAAGTCAGACCGTGGTAAGAGTCTCTGTGCAATAATTGATCGGAGCGCTCCTGCGAGCTGGGTCTTGATCTGGTTTTGCTGGTGGGCAGGGAACATGTCTATGATACGGTTTACTGTTTCAGGTACCGAGGTCGTATGAAGCGTGGAGAAGACAAGATGTCCGGTCTCTGCGATCGTAAGCACCAACTGTGCCGACTCATAATCACGTACCTCACCCACGAGTACTACGTCAGGATCTTCACGCAACACCGAACGGAGGGCAATGTTCCATGAGTGTGTATCTTGGTGTAGTTCTCTTTGCGAGATGATTGATTTTCCAGGGCCGTATATAAACTCTATCGGATCTTCGATCGTAATTATGTGTTTTGCCTGAGTCGTATTTATTTCGTTGATGATCGCAGCAAGCGTAGTACTTTTTCCCTCTCCGGTCGGACCGGTTACTAAAACCAATCCGTTGCTGTACTTTGAGAGATTGTGAAAAGCTTCAGGAAGCGAAAGTTCTTCCAATGTACGGATCTTTGAGGGAATAAATCTGAAAGAAGCACTCCATCCGCTTTTTGCATGATAGATATTCACGCGGAACCTTGAGCCTTTATACTCGTAGCCCAGATCTATCTCTTTATTTGCAAGAAGATTTTCTTTTTGCTCTTCATTTAAAATTGAAAAAAGCATTGTCTGGGAGATTTGAGGAGTAAGTAATGAAAGGGTGCTTAATTGGTACAGTTCACCATCTACTCTTATTGAAGGAAAGGTACCTGCAACAAGATGCAGATCCGAAGCCTTTCTTTCAATAGTCAACTCAAGCAACTTTGTTATTTCCATAGCAAGAATTACGACTCTGCGACACGCAGAACTTCTTCGATCGTAGTAATACCGTCAAGCACTTTAAGATAGCCGTCCTGTTTCATCTTTATTAGTCCTTCTTTAATGGCAGCTTCCTCGATCTCCCTTGCGGTGCTTTGATTTAAGATCATTTTGTTGATTGGGGAGGTAATTCTAAGAACCTCAAATATGGCAATTCTTCCCAGATAGCCTGTTTTTCCACATTCGTTACAGCCTTTCCCTCGAGCCAGTTTCATCTCCCCACCATCTTTTAGGGTTTTTGGTAGAAGGTCGCCTAAGATATCTTTTATGTTTTGCTGGACCGATGGCTCGGGTACGTAGAATTCTTTACAGTGTGTACAGGTCCTTCTGCAGATACGCTGAGCATGTGAGGCATTAATGACGGAGGCGATCAAAAACGGCTCTGCGCCAAGGTCAATAAGACGGGGGATAGCGGTTGAAGCATCATTGGTGTGTAGAGTAGAAAATACTAAGTGTCCTGTCAAAGCAGCCTGGATTGCAAGCTGCGTGGTCTCTTTATCGCGGATCTCTCCAACCAGAATTATATTAGGATCCTGTCGTAGAAAAGAACGCAATCCGTTTGCAAAGGTCAATCCTGCCTGCGGATTAATCTGAACCTGGTTTATTCCATTAAGTCTATATTCCACCGGATCCTCAAGAGTTACGATATTGAGATTGGGTTTGTTCAATCTGGACAGTATCGAGTAGAGCGTCGTTGTTTTACCAGATCCGGTGGGACCGGTAACTAAAACTATTCCGTAAGGTTTCAGAATTGAATCCTCAAGATCTTTATACTGCGGTCCCCGAAGACCAAGGTCTGATAACGCCGGAATCCCGCCGGTTTTTTTAAGCAGCCTCATGACGACCTTTTCCCCATCCACTGTCGGCAGAGTAGATACGCGGAAATCAACCTCTTCGTTTCCAAGTTTTAGACTAAAGCGGCCGTCCTGGGGGACTCGTCTCTCATCAATCTTCATATCGGATAAGATCTTGATACGGGAGATGAGCGCGTCGTGAATCGACTTCGGAAGAGAAAGTTTTTCGTTTAAAATTCCGTCTATGCGGTACCTTACCCTTGTCTTCACCTCTTCCGGCTCAATATGAATATCTGAGGTCCTGCTTTTTATGGCAAACTCCAGTATTGTAGAAACTATTTTTGCGATCGGAGCCTCTTTTATGACGCTTCCTATGTTCTCTATGGATTTCGTCACTTGGGTAGGTTGATATTCCTTAAGCGCCTCACTTACCTCCGGAGAAAGATTTTGAGAGTAAAATGAATCGATACCTTTTGCAATGTCATCGCTACCTGCTAATGCAAGAACCACCTTCTTGCCAACTTTTTTCTCAATAAACTCGGTGAGGTTGGTATTAAAAGGATCTGCCGTTGCCATATAGAGAATCTGATTTTTCGAATCGAAATGATAGGGGAGTACGGAGTACCTTCGAGCAATAGACTCAGATATAAGGCTTACCGCCTGGGGATCTACAGGAGAACTTGAAAGATCTACGAATGAAACCTGCATTACCTCTGCCGTTGCTTTAAGAAGAGCTGCCTTGTCCAAGGTTGTACTCGTTGAGAGATAATCGTGAATGGGAACATTTTTCTGGAGGCTGTTTAGTTCGTAGTTGTCAGCTGTGCCTTGATCGATAACTCCGTTGTGAACAAGCTGCGAAAGGAGCTTCTTTGGAGAAACGTTCATACTTTCACTATAAAAACTATTCTGATAAAATGCAATACGATTATGAGTCCGATTCTTCTTGTCACAGACAGTAATAAAAGCACTAAGAAATATCTAAAGGGCTTTAAGGAGGAACAGGGTATAAAAGCTGTAAATACATTTGAAATAGAGCCTAAAAATAAGGAGATCTCCATAGATCAAATCAGGGAAATCAAATCCGAAGTTTCATATAGTTTTTCCGAAAGCAGATTGTTTGTGCTTCACCGGTTCGACAGCGCTTCATATCAGGCACAAAACGCCTTCTTAAAGACACTGGAGGAACATAACGAAAACATCTATTTCGTACTTGTTGTTGAATCGCCCTACGATATTCTGCCCACGATCCGATCCAGATGCAAAATCCTAAACATAAAGGTTCTGGACGACTCTGCTGCAATCGAAGATCCTGTCAGAACCGATCTTGAAAAATTGGTAGCCGGACGATCGAAATTGATCTTCTCCTATCCCGGGTTTCAGGTTTCCAATTCGCCGGACGCACTTGACCTCATCGATCAGATGATCTTGTTTTTCCGCAAACGTTTTGAAAACGACCAGAGGGCTTCTGAAGCAGTAAAAGCGCTTTTTTCTGCCCGCTCCTTGATTCTTAAAAATAATGTAAGTCCTCAGTTTGCTATGGACCATGCGCTCATCAATATTCAAAAGAAATATTCGCACCAGTGACCTGCTTGACAGCCTCATCATACGTGGTGTACTCTGAAAGAAGATGATTAAACAAAGTGGTTTTACCCTGATCGAACTCCTTGTCGTGATTGCGATAATCGGGGGACTTGCGGCAATTGTTCTGCCTAATTTTATGGGAGCAAGAGAGCGGGCTCGCGATGCACAGCGAAAATCAGACTTAAAGCAAATTCAAAAAGCATTTGAAGCGTATATGCAGGATCAGAAACCACCGTCCTACCCCGTTACATCGCCACCTCCTATTACACCCTTTGTGAACGCAACCACAGGTTCTTTATATTTAAACAAGTATCCGGCTGATCCCCAGAATCTCACGCCAACTCCTTACTATTATTTAATTGATCCAACCGACTCACTGAAATATACTCTGTGCGCATGCCTGGAAAATAAAGCAGATACCGATGGAGTTACGGGAAACTGTCATGCGACCTATACGTGCGGTAGTCCTGCTGGTACCGGAAAATATTATAAAATTACTCAACCATGAGAAAAGCATTCACATTACTTGAACTACTGGTTGTCATAGGAATTATCGCTATTCTGGTGAGTCTTGGTACTTTTTCGTATTCAACAGCCCAAAAAAAAGCAAGAGACACTAAACGAAGAGGTGATATAAAGGCGATCTCCAATGCGCTCGAACAGTACTATAGTATCTGTGGTTTTCAATATCCTTCACCTGCTTCTGGAAATGTATTTAATGCAGTGATCTGTGAGTCGCCATCCATTGCAATTATGCCCACGGTCCCGCTAGATCCAAGAACTACGCCTTATATTTGTCAGGGATGTGATAGTTCTACATTTCAGATATGTGCAAATGCCATGGAGGCAGAAGCGCCTACGGGATTTTGTCAAAGCAATCAACAATAGTATGAAAAAAAATGCTGCCTTTACCCTTATTGAGATACTGGTTGTGATGACGATTATTGGGTTGCTCGCAGGGGCTGCCACAGTAACCTATACGGCTTTTACCAAAAAATCAAGAGATGCGAGAAGGCAGGTAGACCTTGAGCAGATTCGGGGAGCTTTGGAAACTTATAAGAGCTCTGTGGGAAATTATCCTGAAGAAGATAGAGTAACCTTCAACTGTCCTTCCAGCGGGGGATTAACCGACGATTCCAGTAACACTTACATGAGCAAGATTCCAAATGATCCAAAGTGTCCTGATTATAGTTATTACTACGACGTTGATTCCAACGGCGACTATACAATCGGGGCTTATCTGGAGACCGGAAGTGGAAGCTGTGGAGGAAGTTGTACCGGATCAAATTGCAACTACTGCTTGGGACCATATGGACAGCAATAAAACGGGTTTTACTCTTATCGAGCTTGTTGTGGTGATAACAATCATTGCGCTTTTCGCGGGGATCTCTTTAGCAAATTATGGCCGCTTTAACGAAGAGAGGAAGCTCGGGGATGAAACCAAAGAACTTACTACCGCATTTTATCTTGCCAGAAGTAAAGCAATAGCAGCTGATGAAGATGATCCTAGTATCTGTGCAGATTTTCGAGGATATCAGGTAAATCTGGATACATCCAGCCCCTCATCTTTCTCTGTTGAGAGAAACTGCGGAACTGATTTTACCTCAATACTTAGCCATACCTTGACCCCCAATGTTACGCTCACTGCATCTCCGACAACTGTTTTTTTTAAACCTCTAAGCGCAGGCACAGATCTGACGTCTCCTTTGACGATAACCCTTGAAAACCCAACTATCTCAAAAGCAGTAAACATTGTAGTAGAGACATCGGGAGTCATCTCCGAAGGAGCGCAGTATTCTACAGATGCATCCGGGGCAACCTCGACTCCAACCAACAATCCTTCAGGCACCAATACACCGACAGCAACCCAGGGACCAACAGCGACTCAGATACCCACTTCGACCTTAACCCCAACCAATACGCCTCCTCCCGGGGCTACTAATACTCCGACTCCGTCGCCCACGTCTAGTTTTACCTATTGATATTATTTTCTTGTATGAAAAAAAAAGATTCGGGATTTTCCATGATCGAGGTGCTTGTATTCGTCTCTGTAGTTACTATTTTTTTTGTGGCCGCGGCTACTGTAAGCTCTTTCTCCCTGAGGATTGCAAAATCCAATGAAAATAAGATTCTGGCCACGCTCTATGCTGAAGAACTCATCGAATGGTTAAGAGGAGAGAAAGAGGCTGACTGGGAGCAGTTTAAATCCGATACCGTTTCAACAAATCCCTCTGTTGATTATTGTTTTTATGAAAGCCCTCTGGAAAGCAGTTGGTCAGCTACTACCAAACTTGCCACGGCATGTACAAACTTTGATCTGGATAATATTTTTAAACGCGACATGACCGTAAGTCGGACCAGCGATGAAAACCAACTTGATGTGGCTGTCACCGTCTCATGGAGAGATGGACCGAATACATTTTCAGTCCCTGTTAAAACTGTTCTTTCAAGGTTTGAGTAAATCATGAAGCGTTTAAATTTTTTCTCAAAGGGGTTTACCCTGATTGAGATGCTTGTGGTCGTCGGCGTAGTAGCTCTTGTCTTACCCGCTGTTTTCTCGATTGTATTTTCGATTTTACGGCAGCAGGCAAAGGTATATGCTCTTCAAGAAATCAGAAGGCAGGGAGATTTTGTTCTCAACTCCGTCCGGACCACTTTGAAAAACTATGCGGTAAGTGTGCACAGTGCTTCTCCTCCGGACGATACGAACCAATTATGCGTTGCACCAGGTACCTCAAGTTCAGGACAGATCTACTTCAAGGACAGATTCAACAATTACCTTTCGTATTCTGTTGATTCGGAAAACATCATAGCCTCAAGCTCTTCGATACCGTCGTCAAGTATCAACCTTACCAATAATAAGGTTAGAGTTGATCCTTCTGAATTTAGCATTAAATGTGAAAGGTCCCGAGTCTCAGCTCCTCCTATTATTACCGTGTCATATGTTCTTGAATACAACTCAAACTCTGTGCGTCCAGAGGACAACGCATCGTTCAGATATCAAACCAAGATTCAGCTGAAAAGCTTTTAGACCCGAGATCATTGATATTTGATTTGTTATCTTCTATAGTGAAAGTATGGCCTCAGATTTTTTTTGTATAGATCTTGGCGAGTCATTTATCAAAGTATCGGATATCGTAAAGTCAGGTGATTCATTTGACGCAAAGTCTCTGGGCATAATCGAGACAGATCCTGTTTTTTTTAGAGCTGAAGCGGAGAATGTTATTGAGAAGCAGGCTTCACAGCTGTCCAAACTCATCTCGCAACTTAAGATAAATAAAAAAAATGTCGGCATCGTAATACCCGATAGTTATAGCTACAGCCAGTTTATCGAAACTCCGAAGCTTAATGAAAAAGAACTACTAAGCGCCATAAGATACCAAGCCGATCAGTTCATCCCAATGCCGCTTGAAGAAATAAATCTTGACATAGAGATACTAAAGGAGGATGAGAAAACTAAAAAAGTCCTCACCTTGATCGCAGCTGCTCCCAAGAAAGTAGTAGGAAGAGTTGAGAGAATGGCTGAATATGCAGGGTTGGCTCCACAAACCATAGAGACGGAGATAAGTGCGATAGGAAGGGTGGCAGAAGCACTTTTTAAAAAACAACAGGCAAAACCTAACCAAGGAATTTTACTTGTTAATCTTAACTTTTCTTCCACATCTATTTATTTTTTCGACATGACCGCAAAGATCTTGACCTTCAGCTACAATTTCAATATCGGCTACAATCTCTTTCTTAAGGAGATTCAGATTAACCTTAACGTAGAGCAAAAAAAAGCAGTCGAGCTGCTGAACCAATTGGGAGTAGTGCAGAAAACAAGCTATGACCTTCACACTATCCTTACTCCTGTTATCAGAGATTTTTTAAAGGAGATTCAAAAAGCAATCGCTCTGTTGAATCAAAAATATAATACACAGATCTCCAACATCTACACGTTTAACGAAACCTCGCGGTTTAACGCGATAGATGAGATTCTAACCAAATATTTTGCGGTCCCGGCCTCAAATCTCAACCTCTATTCGCACTTCGTCAAAAACTCAATAACCGAGCATTATAAAGACAACTTGGGCTTTTTTACGGCATCTGTGGGAGCAAATTTACGATAATGTAGGCAGTCAAGAACCGACTCATGAAGAAGACGAAAATAAATCTCTTGTCAGACAGGCAAGATTATACCAAGCTTGAACGGTACTTCCTGTACTTGAGAATCGGGGTCCTTGTATATGCAGTAATTCTTTTTAGTATCGCTGCTATTCTTACTTTTTTCCTCTTTGGTCAGAATGACAGAATTCAAGGGCTTAACAATCAAAAAAAGTCTTATCTGACGAAGATGGGTGGTCAGAAAAACGAAGAGGCTAAGTTAGCCTATCTTTCAAAAAAAATGGATGCCTATGGAACCTTTATCAAAGACGATGCCCGGTTTCTTCCGTACTTCACTCTGTTAAATAATGCGCTTAAAACAAGCAGTCAATCAGCTACGCTTTCTTCATTCGTAATAGATAAAGATCGAGAGGTCGAGTTCACGCTTGCTTTTGGTAAGTTGCCGGACCTTCTTTCGTCGTTTGAATTCATAGAGTCGCCGCTGTTTCTCAATAATTTCGAACAACTGACTCTTACGCAGTTTTTAAGTCAAAAAAACAAAACACTGACAAGTTATGAGATTTCATTTTCAGGAAAGTTCATAAAGCTCGATGAAAAAAACTAAGATCAACCCCTATCTTAAATACCTACTTAAAGAAAATATAGGTTATGTCGGAGTTTTTATCGGATTGATAGTTGCTACTATTCTTTTGCTGGGTTTAACAGTTGGGAAACTTGCCGAAAATAAAAGCACTATTGAAAAACTCGAAAAAGAAACCGGAGAATTACAGGATAAGCAGAACCTTATAATTGCAACGACTACCTCAAATGCCAACACGCTCGATGAGGACGTCAGGATAGTGCAGCAACTCATCCCGGATTTCGAAGATTATTTTTCAGTACTTTATACTCTTGATCAACTTTCCAAAAAAACCGGGTTTATCATCAATTCGTATACAGTGAATGTAGGAAAGGCAGATTCAGACAAGCTTCAGGTTGTCGTATCAGGCATCGGAAGTCCTGATTCCTTCCTAAATTTTTTAAAGGAATATAACGTGGGCGGAGGAAGACTGATTACTACAGAAAAAATTGAACTTAATGCAGACGATTCCAATTCATTTAAATTAAACCTTACCTTTTATAACAAAAAGGTGACCAGTAAGAATGAAAAGGCTCTGGACTATCAAAAAGCTCTGCGGGACTTTCAGAAGATAAAAAATAAAGTAAGCTTTAACTTCCAACCTGAAGCTACGCAGTCGGCTACCGATTCTTCTTATCCCATTGAAAGCAATCCGTTCTAGGATTTTTTTGGAGCAGGGGACTCGATTCTTTTTTTATGTTTAAGAAGTTTTCGTAGACCCTCTGAGATCAAAGCGCCTTTCCCCATCCAATGAGCAAGTCTTTCATCGTCAAATGATATCTCTGCTGGTTTCGACAGAGGATTATATGTACCGATCTTTTCAATATACGCGCCTGTTCTTTTTTTACGCTTGTCCACTGCCACAATCCGGTAAAAGGGCTTTCCGCGCCTTCCCAAACGCATAAGTCGTAGTGTTACTGCCATAGGTAATTATATCACACGTTCTTCTCACCAAGACTGCTTAGTGCTTCCCCTGCAGCCTTTTCTTCTGCTTCTTTTTTGGAAAATCCTACGCCAATGCCCAGCTTTCTTTTATTCAGAAAGATTCCGATGGTAAACACACGCTTATGCTCGGGTCCATCGGTCTTCAATACTCTATATGAAGGGATTGTTTTATATTTTGCCTGCGCAAATTCCTGCAGTTTGCTCTTTGACGATAAATACTGACCTTTTTGAATAATGTCGTTCAGCATTCCCTCAAAAAGATACTTGACGACAAAATCATTTGCCACGTCAAAGCCCTTATCTAAAAAGATGACAGCGATAAGAGCTTCGAATGTATCTGCGAGTATGTTCTTATTTCTTCTTCCCTCACCCTGTTCTTCACCTTTTGATAGAAAAAGATAGTCACCCAATGAGAGCGCCTCTGCTGCCTCTGCCAGACTCCCGGTTTTAACTATGGACGACTTTATCTCGGTGTAATCGCCCTCTTTAAAATCCGGGTAGCGGTTAAAAAGATATACAGAGGTGATAAGAGAAAGTACGCTGTCTCCCAAAAACTCAAGCTTTTCATTGGAAAATAAGGAGCTCTCTTTGTTTTCATTGAGATACGACCTGTGAACGAATGCATTTTCCAGGAGTTTTTTATTTTTAAACGAAATGCCGATTTTTTTTTCTAGTGTGCTAAGCTGTTTCATTTTTTTCCAGGTCTTTTAATACGCTTCCGAGTACTCCGTTGATAAAGGCGTATGACTTTTCATTTCCAAACTCACGAGCCAGGATTACGGCTTCATCTATTACGACTTTGGTCGGTTGCTTTTTATCTATAAGTAATTCGTAAATACTTAATCGCAATATGCTTAAGTCTATTTTAGCGATTTTTTTTAACGGATACCTGGGAGCGAATTTTTCAATAATTTTGTCTATTTTTGGCAGGTTTTTTATTACTTTTGCTGTTGATTCGTCAATCTCCTTTAAAGGAGGGGGCGCGATACCTTCAAAACCTAGGGGAAAGAGCTGTTGAACAATCTGGATGCGATGAGTGTGTCTTTTGTCCATATCATTTACCACAGTGTTTGCACGGTCTGTGGGGAAGTTTGAGTTTTTTACAGTTTTGACATACCACGAGCGTGGGCAGAGCAAGCGATCGTGAATGTTTGCGCGTACCGCTTCTTTTTTTTGAATGTTTGCGCTTAGGTTGCGGGGCCATAGGTCAAATTATAGCACACTATTGAGTATTGAGAATAGCTTGGTGGCGCGGACAAAATCGGGGTTGACAAAGGGCGAAAAATACGGTTGAATGAATAATATACATGAGAAAAGGTCTTCTGGGTTTTACGCTCATCGAGCTTCTTATCGTTATCGCTCTTCTTGGTGCTCTTGCGATCGGACTTCTCGCGGCTCTTGATCCATTTGAACAGCTGAAAAAAGGTACAGACACGGGAACAAGAAATACCGTGGCTGAATTTCAAGGAGCTTCGGTCAGATTCTACTCGATTAAGAACTACATGCCGTGGTGTGATGACGGAACATGCGCCAGCCCTGTTGACGGAAGCGAGCCGGATCAAGCTGCTTTGACGGACCTACCTAATACTATCGCCGCTATTGTGGATACAGGGGAATTAAAAACAGACTTTTCTACACTTGCAGGAAATCAAAAGGATAATATATTTGTAACAGGACTGAATGATCCCCCAACAGCAGCTGTCTGCTTCAAGCCAACCTCAAAATCATTTAGATCAGATCCCAACACTAAGTATGATAAAAACGGTATAGGTTCCGGCGACACAGGTGGAAGTGGAATAACCTGTCCGGATGCTGCCAATGCCGCTGCTGAATGTTACTATTGCGTAAAGTAACCTTCAAATGAGCTTCAAGCGCTCCTCGCAAAAAGGTTTCACATTACTAGAACTTCTCATTGTAATAATAATACTCGGAGTTCTTGCGACCTTAATTTCCGGAAATTTTCTAAACTCTCTTAAAAGAGGACGGGATACGAGAAGGAAGACAGATCTTCAAAACATACAAAAAGCGCTGGATCTTTACTATGAAGATAAAAAAACATATCCATTAACGGATGATTTTTCTTTTGGACAACCGTTATGTGAAACAAATCCACAAGCGAGCTGTGGCACAGAGAAAATATATATGCAGCCTCTTCCGAATGATACGACCGAGGGCTGCAGTTATTCCTACATTTCGTCTGACGGAACTTCTTATGTCATGTACTCGATGATAGAAAACGATGACGACAGAGGTCCTGGAGTCATCCAGTCGGACGATGGAGGATATAGTGGTACCAGCTGCGGATGCGGAGTCTGCGAATACGCCGTATCAAGTACGAACGTTTCCTTATAATAAAAAAACCATTTATTGCTAGAGTTGACAGGGGTAAATGTTTTTAAGATACTATATTAATACTCATGGATTCTAACGATCCGAAACTTAATCTCCCTGAGCCTGATATTCGTTCAGAAAATTCATTGACCCAAAAACTAAAAGAGGTCTGGAAATATATTTCAACAAAGAAACTTCCCTCTGTCATCACTGTCCTTTTTATTGCCGCGGTTGCTATTGCCGCTCCTTTATACATAAACCACCTGCAAACTATGCGGAGTCGTGCTGAAAGCTCTTCTTTAGAGTCTTCTATTATACCCACAAACGTCGCCCTGTCATCAAACGGTGCTTCTGCTACCGCATCCTCTACAAATCCTGATGGTCGCTTTAGTATAGGAAGCATCATTGATGGCAATCAGGGTTCTTCTTGGGCAAAACCGGAGCATCCAGGCTGGAATGATG
>JANWJL010000016.1 GCA_025451885.1 Candidatus Microgenomates bacterium | reverse complement strand
GTGCAAAATACGATTTAAATCTTCAGGAGAGTATGTCGCAGGTGTCCAGTACCGGTCCCCAAGAACACCGCGCAGATAGTCATCGGCCTGAGTTCCGATCTCAACTACTTCATCCCGGGTTAAAACACCTGCAAGAGGATCAAGTCCTTGGAATGTCTCCGGGATGCTGTCAGGATCTCTATCTTCTAAGTATTCTATGCACTTGGCTGCTTCCCAAAAACCATGAAGGTCGGCGTCGGGAAATTGATGATGATGTCTACGATGGTCAGCTGCCCATTCCTTACTGTTGACACCTGCGGCGCGTTGCTCTGCATCAAGGACTCTGGAAAGTCTGGGATCAAGGTCAAGGTTGCGGTGGGCAAGTTCGCGGTGGTCGCGGACGGTGGTTGAAGCAGCCGTAAAAACAGCTCTGCTTACTCCGGCAGCAGCAATAATAACGGCGGTTTTTAATCTTTCGGCCATGGAACAGCTTTTATTATACCACGAAAATCAGTGTCCTGCGGACTTTGCCTTTGCTCCGCTTGAAAGGATTCTGTCGGTTAGGATCTTCAGCTTTTCTTCTGTTTTCTTAAGATCGTCGGATTCTACATTGAGACGCAATAACGGCTCTGTATTAGATGTGCGGATACTGAATCTCCAGTCGGGAAAGTCTACAGCCAAACCGTCCAGCCGGGAAACCACACCGTCTTTTTGTTCTTTTGATATCTCTTCAAGTAGTTTTTTACTGTCTGCCCCATCCGGAAGTACAAAGTTATATTCACCGGACTCATATGAGCTCCTGAGCTCTTTTAAAATCTCGGATATAGGTTTACCGGTAATGCTCATAGCCATAAGTACATAAAGGATAACTCTTACAGAGCTTTCAGCTCCTCCTGTTTTTCCAAAGTAAAAATGTCCTGACGACTCCCCTGCAAAATCTGCGCCCTCGCGGTTGACATCCTCGGTGATGAATGCATGGCCAACCTTACTGATAAACGGGCTGTTATTGTGGCTTTTTAGTACATCAGTAACATTTCTTGTGTAGCGGATATCCACGATGACCTTTGATTTTTCATCTTTTTCAAGAAGTTCTTTGGCTATCAAAGAAGATATGGATGTAGCAGGGATAACCTGAGATTTTTCGTCAATGAAAAAAATTCTGTCTCCGTCTCCATCAGGCTCAATACCCAGATCAGCTTTCACTTCTTTAACCTTATCCTGAAGAGGTATAAGATTGTTAAAATCCAGAGGATCTGCCTGATGTGCCGGGAAATTTCCGTCAAGCTCGAAGTTCATCTTAATAAGCTCTCCCGGGATATGTTCGAACAGCTTTTCTACGTATAAAGAGCCCATACCGTTTGCAGGATCACAGGCAATTCTATAGGGCTTAATCCTGGATATATCAAAAAGCGCAAGCGCATCTTTGACTTCATCCTCTAGTACGTCTTTCTTTTCTATAACCTTTCCGTCGTTAGTATAAGGAGCAAACTGATCTGATAAACATAGCTTAACGATCTCGTCCATGCCGGTGGATTTACCGATTTTAATGATTTTTTCATCCTGCCGCATCACAAACTTTACTCCTGCATACTCCTTTGGGTTGTGTGAGGCGGTAATGTCAATACCTACGTCGTAACCGTATTTAATTACTGCAAAATAGAATGTTGGAGTAGGTGAAAGTCCGATATCGATGACAGTGGCACCGGAGTTAACCAACGTCTTTTTAGCTATCTCAAATAATGAAGGCGAGGATATCCTCATATCCCTTCCAAGTACTACCGTTAGGTTTTTTTTGTTGACTTTTTTTAAGAAGAAAGTATAGATAGCCCGTATTATCGGCTCAAAGTTTCCATCATTGATTTGCGACGGGTAGACCCCCCTAATGTCGTATGCCTTGAAGACTCTTGGATCAACAGCCATAGTGTAATTGTATAGTTAAAAATAAAAAAAGAAAAATCAGGTTGTTTTAGATTTAGCCTATTCTGACAATCTACGGCAATATACCTATTTTGGCAATCACAGGTCTAGTCTGCCAATCAATATAAAACTAAGATTTAGCCTCACTTAACAGTCTAAATTGAGTTCTACTCTCTATTTTAGACTGTCTCAAAAGCCTTACTTAAGATAATAACAACTTAGCATCTCAATGCTGCTTTTAAGAGAATAGGCATTTGTTCCTTTCTTAAGTCCGATCTCCAGATTTATAAGCTTTTCATAGAAGTCCAATAACGATTCAGTGCTCCATCGGGACGCCTGTCCCTTAAGCTTTCCTATCTGCCAGCTTTGTAAGGTCTTAGGAGGGTTTCCTGACGCAACAAGTGCAAGATTTCTGATATGTCTTTCAAGCATGATAAATATAAAGGTTTCGTTTTGAGAGGTGGTCAGCTCATCAAGCATCGCAAGGAAAACCTTAAGATTTTTCGGGTAACAGGAGTCGATAAATTTAAAGATTGAGTCGGATGGTTTGAATTCTTTGATAGCCCCGGCTTTTTGCAGTTTCAGCTCTCTTTTTGCCACTCCATCCTCCCAGATTACCATCTCAAGATCCTTGATTCCCTCAAGAGTCTTGATAAGCTTATCCGAACGGCTTCTTTTGAGCACTTTATTGAGATTTTCAATCAGATACGCTTTTTTTAGACCAAATAACGATAGAGTTTCACTGTCTTCCTGGGGTATGGTAGTAAGCTCATCGGGAGAAAGATTAAGAATCTCATAGTCTTTTTTCTTATAGGTCTCAATAACTTCACGTAGGTAGGTCCTGGATGCAAGCGAATCTTCACCGCAGATGATCGTGAGCATGCCCTATTGTAACATGAACTTACAAACATGGTATTATGGTTAAATGGTTGACCTTATAACCGTAGGAAGAGTCGGCATTGACCTTTTCTACAAAGGCGAATCAATCGATTCAAAAGAAAAAGAATTACGACTAAAACTCGGCCACAAGTACTTTGTAGAAGAGCTTCATGAAGGGATCGGGGGAGGTGCTGCAAATGTAGCAGCTGCGGCTGTTAAAAACGGGGCAAAAGCAGGCGTCTATGGCCTGGTTGGAAACAATCCTTTTAAGCAGATCATACTGGGTAAGATGAAGGAGCTTGATATTAGTACAGATTTTTGCCAATTCCGGGATAACTATCTGAATATTTCATCAATATTCGTTATGACTACAGGAGAACGAACGATCGTGGATTACGAAACCCCGCATAGGGGTGATTTTTTAGATCCTAAGATGTACAGTCTTTTTGAAAATACAAAAGCAGTATATCTGGCCAGCCTACCTGATGTTGATCTGTCAGAGAGAGTAAATTTTTTAAGCCATATGCAAACTAAAGGAAAGATGACAATGGTAAACATTGGTGTAAGGGATCACACAAAACATACGATCCGCTACACCGCGTTGCTTGAGCATGCAGATATCCTTATTATGAATAAGACGGAATACTGCAGCATTACCGATCAAAAAGAGGATAGCGTAAATCTGAAAGATGAGCAAAAATTACCGGATCACCTTTTAGGAAAAACGCTTATAATTACTGACGGAAGACAGGGTAGTTTTGGGTACAGCAAAGGTTCGGCATCTCACCAGGAAGCCATCCCGGTGGAACGGGTGGTAGATACGACCGGAGCGGGTGATGCATACGCAGGAGCGTTTATAGCGGATTACCTAAAACACAAGGATTTGACCTCTGCTATGGAATGCGGCTCCCGTCATGCTTCGCTGATAATCTCAAAAGTTGGTGCAAATTAGATTCATACAGCAATGAGAGAAAATCTATTTCGAAGGTTTACCTTCAAAGACGTGCTGATAATGCTGGCTGTCGCGGTTGTTTACTTTACAGCAGGGAAACTTGGTTTAAAGCTGGCTTTTGTAAACGCAAGCGCTACTGCCGTCTGGCCTCCTACGGGAATCGCCATAGCATCCTTACTTATTCTGGGATTGCGGTTTTGGCCTGCGATTTTCATAGCGGCCTTTTTAGTAAATATCACCACTGCAGGTTCTCTACCTTCAACTATTGGCATTGCAATTGGCAATACGCTGGAGGGTTTGGTGGGAGCATATTTAGTAAGTAAATTTGCAAATGGGAGAGAAACGTTTAATAGTCCGCCAAACATCTTCAGATTCGCTTTACTTGCCGGAGTCTTAAGTACGATGGTCAGTGCAACGATCGGGGTTTCCAGTCTTGTTTTAAATGGTCTTGCTCAACTTTCTGAATTTGGATCGGTTTGGATTACCTGGTGGCTTGGGGATCTTGGAGGAGCATTGATCGTTGCTCCGCTGCTTATCATATTAAGCAACAACATAAGCATCAGCTGGAATTTCAAAAAAACTATTGAGACGTTTTTTTTATTTTTCTTACTAGTGTTTGTTTCTTCAATGATATTTTTTTCACAAGAAAAAGCCGTATCTATTACCAGTCACCCCTATCTTATCTTCCCAATTCTCATGTGGATTGGCTTCAGACTTGGACAAAAAGCAACCATTATTGCTACCTTTCTTCTGGCAGCGATCGCAACATTCGCAACGCTTAACTTATTGGGTCCGTTTACCGGACCCATACAAAACGACTCGCTTCTACTTTTACAGATTTTTATGGGAGTGACTACGATCAGCGCACTTATCCTCTCGTCCGCAATACTGGAGCGGGAAATCGCACAGAACGAACTTAATCTAAGACAAAAAGAAAAGGCTGAATTTCTGGCCTTGGCAGCCCATCAGCTTCGTACTCCTCTGGCTACTCTGCGCTGGAATATCGAGACTCTTTTGGAAACTCCACTGAATTCCCCGGTTAAGAAAAAACTGGATAGTATGTATTCCAGTAATCTTCGTATGATTCATTTAGTAAAGGATCTTTTGAGCATCCAAAGGATGGACGCTGATAAGGTTGGAAGTAAACCTGAAAAAATAAATCCGCTTGTTGTTATCGCAGAGGTCTACAAAGAATACGGTACCTTTGCTCAGAAAAAGGACGTGGCGCTGAATCCTGTCAACAAAGTTGGCAAAATTCCGTTAATCACATTTAACATACATGAATTTAAGGAGATTATGGTTAACCTTATCTCAAATGCCATTAAGTACAACAAGCCGGGTGGTTCGGTTGATATCACGATCACAGCTAAATCCCGCTTCATCACGATGGATATCATAGACACAGGCGTAGGGATTCCCCCAAAAGAACAGGGAAAGATCTTTTCACAGTTTTACCGTACTGAAAATGCTCTTATTAAAGATCCACAGGGTACAGGACTGGGTCTTTATCTGGTTAAATTTTTCGTGGAGCGCAGGAAAGGGAAGGTTTGGTTTGAGAGTAAGGAAAATCTGGGGACTACGTTTCATCTGGAGATTCCGCAATCTTAGGTAATTTAATAGTTTTGGCACAGCTGGACAAATAAAAATTACTTGACTATACTTTTTATATGAAAAAGATACTTATAGTAGAAGATGACGCTGAGTTTCAGGAGTTGTATAAAACAAAGTTTAAAGAAGAAGGATTTGATGTCATGAATGCTTATGTAGGCAAACAGGCGCTTGAGATCTTGAAAGACCAAAAGCCTGACGTCATACTTTTGGACATTATGCTTCCCGGAGGCATGAATGGTTTTGAGGTTCTAGAAAATATTAAAAGAACAGAGAACCTGAAAAATATACCGGTGATTATCTTAACCAATCTAGATGGTGAGGCAAAGACCGCAAAAGAAATTGGAGCAGCAGACTACATCATCAAAGCGAACACCTCTCTGGCGGAGGTCGTAGAAAAGGTCAAAAAAATAATTCACTAAGCGGGTTTCTGCTTCTGAAGTTCTTCAAGAAGATTTCTTCCGGTCATCTCAATAGGTTTGGTAAGTCCCATAAGATCAAGCACCGTGGGAGCAACATCAGCCAGTAGTCCGCTCTGCAGTTTTTGAAGTCGCCCTTTAAATTGATTGTTTATCGCGATAAACGGAATCGGATTGTGGGTATGCTCGGTGGAAACTCCAGATGTCTGGGGATTTATTTTCTGCTCTACATTCCCATGATCAGCGGTTATCAAAACAGTTCCGTCCAGTGCAAGCACAGCGTGAACAATTTTACCGACACACTCATCAAGCGTCTGGATTGCCTTTATGCATGCTTGGATGTTGCCGGTATGGCCTACCATGTCAGCATTCGCAAAGTTTATAAGAATGAAATGAAACTTTTGTTCATAGAGTCTTTGTATCAAGATCTCGGTCATTTCTACAGCTGACATCTCAGGCTTAAGATCATAGGTCGCAACCTTAGGCGAAGGAATAATGAGTCTTTCTTCACCAGGGAACGCCTGTTCACGGAGCCCGTTGAAGTAAAAGGTGACAAAGCGTTCTTTCTCCGATTCTGCCATCCTAAGCTGTGGAACTTCCCGTTCCCCAAGTACTCTACCTATCGGTAATCGTACTTGCGTAGGGGGAAAGGCTACATCAACCGGGAGATTTCTTTCGTACTCTGTCATAGTCACAAAAACAAGATTTTCAAGTTTTGGCCCGCGCTGAAACGGAGGGGTAAGGACCTGTTCCTTTGGAAGATGAGTTTTGTAATACTTGACTGCGTAAGGGTCAAATGAGGTGGTGATATTTGCGTCCTTCTCAAAGTTGTCCAGCACAAACGCCTTGGTAAGCTCCCGGGGACGGTCAATACGGTAGTTGAAGAAAATTACCGAATCCCCTTTTTGTATAAGCGCAAGAGGTTTACCACCTTGAACGACGACGCTTGGTTCGATAAATTCATCCGTTTTGCTTTGTTTATAACTTTCGTTGACTATATCAATGGCGGACTGGGCTTGATTTCCGACGCCTTGGGTAAGCGTTTTATATGCCTGCTCTGTCCGGGCCCATCTTCTGTCCCGGTCCATGGCAAAGTATCTACCCATAACCGAGGCAATCTTTCCGACCTCAAGCTGTTTTAACTTTTCCTCGACTCTTCCTAAGATCTCATGAGCGGACTTTGGGGGGGAATCTCTGCCGTCTGTTATGGCGTGCACAAATACGTTTTTAATCTGGTTCTCTTTTGCAAAATACAAAAGAGCGTACAGGTGATCGATATTTGAGTGAACCGTGCCTTCTCCAACCAATCCCATAAGATGAAGCTTGCCGCCGGTATTTCGTACGTGCAATGTTGCTTTTAGAAGTGCAGGGTTTTTATAAAAAGATCCGTCTGCGATACTCATATTAATGCGAGGAAGATCTTGGTATACGACTCTTCCTGCGCCAAGATTTATGTGTCCTACCTCTGTATTTCCCGGTTCATGAGAGGGAAGTCCTACTGACTCTCCTGATGCCTGAAGTGTAGTATTCGGATAAGTAAACAGATAAGAATTTAGATTTTTGGGGTTTGCAAGAGATATGGGATTTCCTGGTCCCGGAGGTGCTATGCCATAGCCGTCAAGGACAATAAGTACGACCGGCTTCATTCTTTAAGTATACAGAAGATAGAATTCAGAATGCAGAATCTTCGTTCACTTCTGACTACTGACTTCTATCTACTAAATTCTGATTGAGGTAACAATATGCAAGTCCGCAGGCTATAGCATCAGCCTGGTCATCCTGTTTAAGCTCGATATCAAGACCAAGGGTAAGATGAAGCATCTTCTGTACCGCTTTTTTATCAGACTGTCCATATCCTGTTACAATCTGTTTAATCTGTAAAGGAGTAAGAAACTCAACCGGAAGTTTGTGGCGTGCTGCAAGAAGCAGCACTGCGCCTTGCGCCTGACTTACGGTTATGAACGACTTATGATTTTTAAAGAAAAAAATCTGCTCGATGATTACCTTGTCGGGACCGTGCTTTTTAATAAGCTTTTCAAGTCCGTCATAGATCTCAACAATTCTCTCTTCGGTTCTTAGGGTTTTTGAGGTTTGAATTAAACCGGATGTAATATAGGAGATCCGTGATTTTCCGTTGCTTTGTTTATCAAAAAGAGCGTATCCTGTCTTTTCTATGCCGGAGTCAATCGAAAGCAAGATCATACCATCAGTATATAGCATGGTGAAATTTATTGTCCGAATTCGTTTTCCATACCTTCGAAATGGAATCCGCGGTATGCAGATCTTCTCAACGGTCGGTCTCCTTCAAGCGCTTCAGGATCTTTGATGAATCCTGACTTATACTGACGGGGAGTTTTTCTTGAATCTACATTTAAACAGCTCAGGTATTCCTCATCGTTCATGCTCGTAGCAGGATCGTAGCCCGTCATTTTAACTGCCCGTAGTATCGCCCATTCTCCTCCTGTTGGAAGATGTATTCTCCCAAACTTCTTATCAAATGCCTTTCTTAGAATTTTTATAGCAAATGCTTCAGTAGGTACATACCAATTTCCCGCTACAAAGCAATGTCCGCTATCAGCAATAAAATCTTCTACACAAAGCGCTATATTTCTACCATTAAATTTATAGATCATAAGTCCGGTCCCATCTTTGTCGGTTAACGTAATCGTCCCCTCATCTGCAACAGCGTCATCCATTCTGGGTTCTGCCCGGCCACAAAGCGCCCAACCACCAAAACCAAGAATAGGCGCGAATTTAAGGTTAGTCTGTCTTGGGTGAAATCTGCCCGTTGGGTCTGGAGGAAGATCTTTAAATGGAAGAATTGTAGATATTGCTCCAAACGCAAAATTTGCAAACTGTTCTTGTTTGAAGCTATCGATCATATGTAGTTGAAAGATGTCGCCCCTCATCAATTCAGACAAGTCTTCGGCTGTCTTACCAAGGTAGTCGATCCTTTTAGCCAGCTGTCCTGCGTGTTCGTACCCGGTAAAATCGCGCCATAAGACGAGCTGATCAGCTGTAAACGGGTTATCAAATACTTTTTGGGGTGTTTCTCCATGACGTCTTTCTGCAAGCATGTTAACCCATAGTATAGCAGTGTCAGTACTTATTTCAATACCGTTTTATGTATAATACACTCATGGTACGAATTGAAGGGCAACCGTTACCTTTGCCGATTCAGCCGGGAAGAGTAGGAACGCCGCTTCCCCTGCATGAGTCAGAAAAAATGTGGACAGAAGTCAAAAAAGAACTTGACCGTTTTAAGCCAAAACCTCGTCACCCTAAAAAGTAATTTGCTATACTTTCTTCGTGCCACATGAAGCAGAGCCTCTCATAAGTCCAAAAGTTGAAGAAAAAACCCGAGGGTTTCTTATGCGGGCTTTTGAGCCGGCAAAAAACTCTCTCAATGGATTGGATATTTCACCACATGACGTAGAAGGTGAATTTGACGACTTAGATCAACTAAAACTTCATCAAAAAAAGAACAATCAGTCTTTTTGGTATTTTATGCAAGGTTTATGCTACCTCAACGATAACATAAAAGACGGCAAATTAAGATCAACCGCAGGCAAAGTAACAGGCATGATGGTGGGAGTAGAAACCCTTCATACTTTTTTCGGAGATGTACCGGAGATTAGTGATTTAGCTTATTGTATGACCTATGTTTCCCCAATCTCAAATGAAGGACAATTCCCCCGCTTTGTTGTTGTGGAGCCGGAAGGAAGCAAGAGACGTGTTATTATCATTCCCGAGGTCTGGATTCAGGATACCGGAAGCGATGACCCGAATATCCGACTGGAAGCGCTCGCAGCTGTAGCCTACACAGCTTCCTACATGGAATCGTACTACGACAGAAATCACATCAAGGCTGATCTAAGTACCGCAAAAGCCCGGGCCGAAGGCAGGATTCCAAATCCTGAAGAACAGGAAGACTTTGACAGAGAGGTTGAGGGTATGTTTGTAGATATTATCGAAAAAAGAGCAAGAAGATCTGCAGCAATGGTGCTTCATCAAGGTGCCACTGAAATCCAGGGCTCCAATCTTTCTTCGGAGGAAAGAAAAACGTTGGGAGTTGAGAGGGCAGGATACGTCCCCACAGGAGAGCCCTACCGTACAATTTTCTACTCGGCTTAGTCATGGCAAAAGTAGAACGTGTGCCGGTTAATCTAAAGTATCTTGAGCTCGATAGAGAATCGACACCTGTTTTATTTACTACAGTCAAAGGCGCTCGTAAGGCAGAACGAATTCAGAAGGCATTTGCTCCCTTTTTAGCAACAACGGTGGGTACTGAATTTTTTGCCTACCTTGGTCTTCTGCAAGGAGATTATCAAAGCGCTGAGATTTTTGGTGCTGTGGGCATAATCACCTTGGTATCTGCTTTGGGAGCAAATATATGGTCTAAAAGAACATTAGACCGCACTCGCAGCCTGATACATCAGGTTGAAGTACTGACAGAACTTCCGGACGATGACAGATATGGCCGGATCTACGATCCAAAAAAGGTTGCCCGCAAAAAAAATCGCTTAACACGAAAAGAGAAGAAAATGCTTATTAAGCCTTTTCCAAATTGACCTTTAAAATGTGTGATCAAGTTTTACGTAACCAAACACAGGGACTGTGAAAAGAAGTTCGGTCACGCGTGAAGGATCAATATGGTGATCGTAAAGAAAGTCGCGGATTTGCGGATTTTTTCTTAAAACTTCTTGCGTAATTCTTGCAATTTCTGCAGTCTGCTCGTTCATTAACGAAAAAAGATCTTCGGCCACTCGTTCCTCTTCAACTTGATCAATTTCATCCTCGTTTGCAATACTAAGAAGTTCGGCATTTACTTTCATCACCTCAACGTCAAGTTCCCGTTTTTTTGAGGAGGTTAAACCAAAATCTAAGGAAGTAGTAGATGAATCCATATGATCGTGTACTTTTTTCCGTTCCCAGGAATAAACTTCTCCTTCTACGTCATCCTGAAGAGTAAATACTCCAAGCAATGGAGAACGCTGTCTTCTTTTCAAATCTGAAATTGTGGAGTCTACAAGAACAGAGGTTCCTTCGGGTAAGATGACGTATCCATGAGCACGGTGCTCAGAAGCGACCCTATCCGAATCAAGCACGGAGAGTGCTCCTGCAGCAGAAATCTCTTCTTTCGTTCTTTTACTTTGTCTTAAAAAGCGCCTTGCAGCAAATCGTTCTAACATTGAAACCTATCATAACATAATTAAAATACCTGTCAACGCTTTTATAGAAGGAGTATAATACTTCTATATGCTTCATAAGGAGCTTTCTGACAGGCAAAACGTAAATGAACCCGATCTCGACGTTATTGTTGAGGAGATGACCAGAAGTGAATCAAGGGTGCATCGTTGGCAGACCAGTGAGAGAGCTTCGCTGGTGACAGGACTTGGTCTGATCTGGAGCGGTGCAATTGGTCTTGGGATCGAGCAGACAAAATTAGGCGCAATTCTCGTTATCGCGGGATCTGCAGTTCAGGGCTTCGGCGTGTATTCATTGAAAATGAGGCATGATGCGGAAGATAGGACTAAAGCGGCTCAAAGAACTTTTAAGTCGGCAATAGAGGCCCCGGAAACCTTCCAGCCGCAAGGGAGGCGTCTTCGTCTTGTAGTAGACAATACTTGATACAATATATCTACATGAAATCTGTTGTCATAGCTCTTGTGATAGGGGCGATTATCGTAGCTGCAGTTGTCTTAAATAACAAGAATACTTCAACCACTAAATCCGAAACTGTGGTACCATCTGTTATGCAAAATCAAGATCTGAAAGCGGAAGATCTGCAGGTAGGCACAGGAGACCCTGTCAAAAAAGGAGACACTATTGTCATCCATTATAAAGGAATGCTTACAAACGGCCAGGAATTCGATAGCTCATACAAGCGAAGCGAACCATTTGAGACCCAGATAGGCGTAGGAAACGTAATACAAGGCTGGGATCAGGGTGTCATAGGTATGAAAAAAGGTGGAAAAAGAAGGCTTACTATTCCCCCCTCCATGGGCTATGGAGACCAAGCCACAGGCTCAATCCCTCCTAACAGTACGCTTGTCTTCGACCTTGAACTCCTTGAGATTAAGTAGTGTCTTTTTTACGTTGAAAGTTGTCCACTTCAGAAAGAGCGGTGACACTAGGCGCAATCTTGTCTAAGTGGGGTGATGTTTGGTCTCCATTCGTATAAAGAGCTCCAAAAGGTTCTATAATAGCCGCTACCATATCAAACAAATCGTTTTCAATATATGGCTCGAACAATTTTTCTATTCTATCATCAAGTTTTTTTAAAGCTAGACTTAGTAATACAGTATCGACCACCTGGCGTTCTCTTCTTTGATGATATGTAGGTTTGGGTTTAGCCATAAGCGTAATTCCGGATTCAGAGATCGTTAGATGGTACGGTATGGGACTGAACCGAAAATGCGCTACATCTTGACTGCTGGGAATTGCTCTTCTCCAAAGTGACAAGAGGTAGTTATAAGCAAAGGTTTCTTCAAACTCCTGCTCGGATTCAGCTTTTCTCTCCTCTTCTAAGTCATCGTAAATTTTATCCATTGATGTAGGAGGATGCGTGTGAACTGAAGCGGCGTCTACATTGAAAAACGTTTGAAATCTATTAGAAAACCGAGTAGTAGTCTGAACGCTATAACTCGACCCGGTAAAGATCGTCCTCGTTTTCATAGAGCCTAATCTTCTTGCAATAGTAGTTCCTCTTTCAAGTCCGTCCTCGCTTGTCAGCGCGTACAAGTATTTCGCAGTTGTAAAAATATCGTTTGGAATAGTAATACTTGGGGGAAATCCATCTGCCTCAAGACGGGATAGTTTAAAAAATGGACGTACGTCTCGCTCCCTCATCCGCCTATTATACTAGATCTTAGCAAACATTCTATAGGCTAGTTTGGTATAATATTAGCTTATGTTGGAGCGCTATTCTGCAAGGAAGCCAATGGCTGAAATACTTCGTAATGCCGCCATACAGGTGGTAGATTCATCTGAACCCTTTCAATTTCAAGTAGGCACAAAAAGGAAAAAAATGACGCCTGAAGAAGCTGAAGAAATACTTCGTGAACAAGCACCGTTACTTAGGCGTGATTATCGAATGTTAGAAGAGCGGTTCAGGCGCGGAAGAAGTAGACTGGGTAATTTAGAAGATTTAAGCGAGATTAGAAGCAGATTGACACAATTGGAGATGGTGAATGCAAGAGTGGAAGGTGTAAATTTATTTTCACACGAATAATATGAACAGACGAGAAGGATCGCCACGAAGACAAGGAAGAGATTATAAAGCAGATCTTTGGAAGGAATTTGATCAAGCTGAGGCATGGAATGAATTTCAAAAGAATCCCCTTCCCGTCCCTGAGGTGAATGACGTAATTTACGTACCCGGTTCAGGATCGATGCTTCTAGGTGCCGGAAAAATTGGAGGACTGGCAACTGTAACTCAGGTAATTGAAAGAATTGATGAAAGATCTCATCATTTATTAAGAGTAAGAGAACACTCCCTGGAATATTATGAGTGGGAGGGTCGTAAAGGTATAGGCTGGCGTCAGGGTTTATTTGCAAGAGAGTATACCGGTCGGCAAGCAGGACTTAGAAAAACAAGTTTTTAGATATTGACTGATAATTAATACAGTCGTAAAATAATATTAATGTCGTCAGGAGCAGAGAGAATTTTTGGCATCTACGATAAGGTTGAGATTGGTGGAAATGCCCCCGAGGCTTTTAGAGCCCGGATCGATGCTTCCACACATGTTTTTTTCTTAGCTTTTGATTTCCTACGAAAGCCCGGCGAAGATCTTCAAAACCCCTTTCTGGCACGTTTAGCCTACGAGGTTTTACAAAAGGAGAACCAGTTAGAAACTGTTATAAATTCAGCTGTAGCAGCCGGTGCACCTAGAATTAGCTGGTTTAAAAGCGGTGCAATACAGGTCCAACTGCCCGCGGACTACTTAGAAATAAAGGAGACTTCTCCCGGTGTTATTCTCTGCGATGCAGTCTGGGTGGCAAGTAAGGTTAGAGATATTAAGCGTGGCCGGGATTTATCATTAGATGATTCAAAGCTACGGGCTGAGATAGCAGAGGCAGAGTTTTTGCATTGGTGGGATGAGACAAGAACAATACTAGGTATCGATGATGTTCCCTCTACTACACATGAAGCACTTAAAAAAAAGTTTCCTCTGGGCATCAAAAGTCCGCTTGCCCAAAGTCAGTTACGAAACATGGGAGTAGCTAATTTTGAACTGACAGATTACAAAGCTCCGAAGGCTTCGACAAATTAATTGTCGCTGAACGGTTCGTTCTCAGGAATAAATTCGCCGGTCTGTCTTCGTTCCTCGCCTACGAAAAAAACCTTCATTTTCACACCCTCAAACATTTCAAGACCCCATAGCTCCGGATCCGGAATCCGTATTGGTAGTCCCCTAGTAATTCCGGGGACAGGAGCAGGAAGGGGAATCTCTGATGGGTAAAATGTGTCGAATATCACATTGTGTCCTCTGATGGTCTGGGGTTGGGTAAAGGTGTGAGGAATGATCTTTGGTTCTGAATCATAGGAACTACCGGGAAGGATTTGTGCCTCTGAATCATCATCGTCAGGTCTGGTTTTTCTCACTCTTTGCGGGAACTCAACTCTGAGTCTAAGATTTCTTAGACTGTCTTGATCCATTTGATTTACAGGTATATAGGTACTGATCTCGAGTAGGAGTTGATTAATCCATAAAGAACCGCTGACTTTATGATCACCCTTAAGCTCCGGATCCTCTTCATAGGCTTCAATTGCCCGGTCCAGCATCTCTCTTTGATGTTGGGCTAAAGAAGAATAATCCCTACCTATCACCAAACCCAGATCAGGGTAGTAAGGAGTAAAGGCAGGAAAATAAAGATGAGGAGCTTCAGTCTTATCGTTTATAGAATATCCTTCAATATTAAAGAAGACCGGCATTCCTCCGTCAAAATGTACCGGTCGATCTTTTTGAAAACCCTGCCTGTCAATGCCGACTTCTGAAAAAAAATACAGATCGTCAAACGGGTCAAAATATTGACCAAGAACTATCGGTCCCTGATCTTTTGGCTCAGACTCTTTCACGCCACTATTATACTCTTGGTCATTTATTTTGTCTGCTATAATGCTCCAATGTCATCAGTAGAGCATGACCCGCATAAGGTTCCCTACGATATTAGCTGTGTATATGGTTCGCATTACGAAGATGGAGTTTTCGAGCGTTATCAAAAGGGCGACCAGAACGCAAATGTGTGGGAATACTCAGACGTGCTACAACAAGTCAGTCGTCTTCAACCCAAACTACTTACCGTGGACAGCATGTATCCTCAGATCGAAGGGATTTCTGTATATGGGGAAGGACGGGAAGATACCGCCATCTGGATGCCTGGTAAACCGGATCAGATCAACCGGGAGGGGCGGGTGCTGGTCGTTGCTGGGGACTCTTTTCTTGAAGGAGTTGATTTTTTACCTGAGCTTAAGGCGTATGACCCTTACAGGGTGGCAGTCATAAAGCAAATAGAAAAGGAAAGAGAGAAAAAATTCGGCAAAGGCGATCATTTTAAAACAAGCTGGTTGATTAAGGGGGTTGAACCGGAGACAGTTGCTCTTTTTGCTTCGTTTTCTTTACTTACAGCCTCTCTTTTACGGGCGCAGGGTAAGTTTAGCAACAGAAGAAATCTAACCAGAAGAGACTTTCTTAAATATACAGGGATCTTTACCGGGCTCACCATCCTAGCAGGAACAGGCGTAAAAGTTGGGACAGCAGATAGACTTGTGGATGGGTATTTCGATGCCGAAGATCCTAACGAGAAAACAACCTATCAGGAGCTTGCAGAGATTTTTGGTGCCGAATTAACGATTGAGCCAAAAGACTGGTTAAATGCAAGAAATGCCTTATATGTACTGAAGACAAAGGATGCGATTGATATCGTCGGGCCTTTTAACGGCTCCCCTTCCGTAATTATTGCCGGATCGCATCACGAGGTGGGCATGGAGGACTTATTGCAAAGTGATGAAGCCTGCAGAGAGGCGCTTCTTCAATATACCGAGAAAATGTTCGGTGTAATTGACCATGTCGCTGCCTTAGACAAGAACAAAAACACAGATCCTACTCTTGGGATAAGGGCTAAGGTCCAGCTAGCTTCCCTGCTTTCAAAAATATTGATTACAGATGCATACATGCATCCGACTTATTCAGGGAAAAAAATACCTATTTTTTATCCATATAAGGATTACAGATATGAAAGCAAAAGAGTGCAAGAAGCTCTTAAGTCTTTAGAACTTCCAGTAATAAGTCAATAGGTAGTTAGTAGGCTTTGGTCTGGAAAGCAGCGTAGGTAAGGGGTCCTATTGAAAGATCAAAGCAGTCATTGCAGCCGTTTACCCATTTACTTCGATATAAAATTTCGGTCTTTTTTTTGGAGACGATATCGTTTTTACAAAAAGGGCAGATGTATCGAGCTCTCGTATCTTTTTTTACCCTAAACAACATTCATATATAGTATAGGCTTTTTAAAAAATAAAGCCAGCGCATAATTGAAGCAAATTATGATATAATTGTTATTAGAGTTACGATACTGACACAGGTCAAGAAATCACTTCACCTTCTTCACTATTAAGACTCCCCTAGTTTCAAAAAACAAAAGACCGATATTCTATTTATATGAGATATTCAAATAACAAAGCACAAAGAAATGGCGGCAGAAACCGTTTTAACGCAGGCCGTCCCGGAGGCTTCAGAGGCAGATCCAATGGCTTCAGAAGAAACCAATCGCGCGCTGCGCGCTTTGGGGAAAGAACCTTTAATCCCTCCCATCTAGTCTCTCAGGCAGTCAAGCAAACCGATGAGCAGGAGTACGTAGCCATGCATTCGTTTGAGAGTCTCCCGATAGACCAGCAGCTTAAGAAGAACATACTGCTTAAAGGATATACTTCCCCCACTCCTATTCAGGATCAAACAATTCACAAAATACTTGAGAATAAAGACGTCATAGGAATTGCCAATACCGGCACCGGCAAAACAGCAGCATTTTTGGTTCCTCTTATTGACAAAGCACTAAGAAACAGAAATACCAGAGTGCTTATAGTCGCACCGACAAGAGAACTTGCAGGACAGATAAAAGACGAACTGTATGAGTTTACACGGAATTTACGGG
>JANWJL010000015.1 GCA_025451885.1 Candidatus Microgenomates bacterium | reverse complement strand
ATGTTGTTCGTCATCATATGATTTTTTCGAGACATCTTCTATAGTCTTGAGAATTTTTTTATAAAGGCTTGTTCTAAACATGTCAGGATCGTCGTTTGAAGCAGCAAGGGCGCGTTCAAATCCGCCGCCAAAATCCACGTTCTTCTTAGGTAGTTCTGCAAACGATCCGTCTTTTTGTTTTTGATACTGCATAAAGACCGAATTTCCAATCTCGGAAAAACGGCCGCAGTCACAGTTTGGATGACATTTTTCTTTTTTAAGCGCTGAAGTCTCATGCAGTTTCCGTTCTTCTCCAAAATCATAGAAGACTTCGGTATCGGGTCCTCCTGGTTCACCGGCAGGCATATCATCCGGGTGCCCTGCCCGCGACCACCAGTTTTTTTCAGGTCCGTAGAAATATATTCTTTCTTCAGAAATTCCCTGTTTTTTCCACAGATCAGCTGACTCTGTATCTTTTGGTATTTCTTTATAACCCTCAAAGACCGTGATATGAAGTTTCGTGGGATCCAGTTTTAGTTTCTTAGTAAGAAACTCGTAGTACCAAGGAATCTGATCTTTTTTAAAATAAGTTCCCAAAGACCAGTTTCCCATCATCTCAAATGAGGTGGTATGACGGTTGTCTCCGAACTCCTCGATATCCTGTGCGCGGAAACAAGGCTGGATGTTATATAATCTTTCTCCTAAAGGATGCGGCTCTCCCAGAAGGTAGGGGACTAGGGGCTGCATGCCGGAGCCGGTAAATAATGTTGACGGATCATTTTGAGGCACAAGGGGAATAGGAGGTACTTCTTTATGTCCTCTTTCTTCCCAAAAATCCGAGAAAAGTTTACGCAGGTCTTGATGAGAGATCGGCATACTGTAAAATTATAGCACGAATGATCGTCAAAACATCGGATCCAAACAGCATAAAACCGCTTTTAAACAAACTCTACATCCCACCCAGGGATTCTCACAAAGGGCAAAACGGAAAGCTGTTGGTAATCGGAGGGTCAAAGCTTTTCCACGCCGCCTCAATCTGGTCAGCAGAAGTGGCATCATACTTCGTAGATATGGTTCATTATTCTTCGACAGCTGAAAACAGCGAGGTCTTCTTATCGCTTAAGAAAAAATTTAGAAACGGGATCGTTGTCACAAGAAAGGATCTACCGGCATACGTGGAGGAAGATGACGTAGTACTGGTGGGACCGGGGATGGTAAGAGGAAAAACTCCAAGTTCAAAGCTCAAAGCTCAAAGCTTTGAAGAAATTATGAATTTGGATAAAGAGGAGGACTATACATACCATCTAAGCCGGTTTCTTCTTAAAAACTTTTCAGATAAGAAAATAGTGCTTGATGCCGGGTCCATCCAGATGATGAAGCCTGAATGGTTGAAAGGAAGAACGAGTAGGGCAATCCTTACACCGCATTCTCTTGAGTTCAAGACCCTTTTTAAGGTGGATGTTTCAAAGATGAGTCTTGAGGAGAAGAAAAAAGTCGTTCAAGAAAAAGCCGGTGAATATGGCTGCATTCTACTTTTTAAAGGTCCTACCGATATAGTTTCGGATGGGAAAGAAACGTACCTAGTCGAGGGCGGCAATGCCGGACTGACGAAAGGAGGCAGCGGAGACGTCCTCGCCTCTCTCACAGCCTCGTTTTTTACTAAAAATGACGGTCTGATAAGCTGCGTACTGGCTTCTTACCTGGTTAAGACTGTTGCAGAGCGACTTTTCTTGCAGTCAGGATACTGGTATAATACTAGTAGCGTTATTCAGACGATTCCTAAGATACTCTTTGAATTGTACAGAAGCGCTCGCAATGTATGAAAAAAGAAATCGGAATAGCTATATTCTGTGGAGTATTATTCGGACTGGTTGTGGCTGCTATCATGATCTCCCGTATCAGAACGATGGAAAACAGAAGAGGCCTACCAGGTGAAGCGCAGATTTCTCCAACAGTTAAAAACCTCAATTCACAGCTTCAGACACTGGAAATTTCAGAACCGAGCGATCTGGCCATGGTTTCACAAAAAAGCATAAAGATCAGGGGAAAGACCGTAAAAGACTCACTTATCGTTATTCAATCTCCCATAAAGGACATATTGTTAAACAACAAAAATGAGACATTTTCTGCAGATGTCCCGCTTGCTTTGGGGGAAAACGTGATCGTGGTGGCATCACATCCCAAAGGATCCTCACAAAGCTCTCAGGAAAAAACCATAAAAGTTTATTATCTTGACGAAAACTAATGAAAAGAACTATTACTTCGGCTTTGATTTTGCTCTTCGCATTTGTCGTTACGACAAGCGCACAGGTTAAGACATCCACTCCTTCTTCCTCACAGAATAAGGATGCGGAGATCTTAAAAGACAAACTCGAGTCTAAGGTTGCTGAGCTTCAGAAAAAAGAACAGAAGGCAGTTGCCGGCCGCGTATCGGACAATAAAAACAAAAAAATAGCTCTTACCTCTGACAACGGGACTCTTTTTGAGATAAGAGTCGATGATGTGGTCACCAAGCTTTACGATATTGCAGGTGGGGAAAAAGACGAGATCAAGCTGGACGCGATCAAAAAAGGGGATTACGTCATAGCGTCAGGACCAACCAGCGACAGAGTCGTAACAGCCAATAATGTATATAGAGACGAGCAGTTCCTGGTGGGATCCGGAAATATCACCGAAGTTAATCAGGCCGAAGGATATCTGAAGGTTCTGACTGCTGAAAAGGAGAACCTGATTCTTGATATCGGGATCACAACGAAGCGGTTTCTGGCTGACGTCAAGGATCTTTCTGAAGATGTGGTCGCGCTGGCAAAGGTAAAAGAGGGTGACACCGCTCACTTTGTGGTAAAAAAGACCGGAAAAGAACGGGAAAAAAACAGATACGCAGCCACAAAGATTCTTATCATTCCCCAGGAGTATTTTCACAAATAAGACTATAATTAATATTCACGGTTTAAAGCTCGATGCCGAATTTTTTGCTCGCGTGAGGACTACGACTATTTCCTTCCTCAAGGTCGCAAAAAATTGACATCTTCACTTTTTAACTTTTTTATCTATGCTTAAGTTTTTTAAAAATCTTTTAGATTTCAATCAAAAAGAGATTGGCCGGTACCAAAAAAAAGTAGAGGAGATAAATAAACTCGAAGATAAGGCGAGGAAGCTTAAGGACACTGATTTTAAAAAAGAGACGCAGCAGCTAAAGACGCAGATTTCTTCAGGCAAAAAAACTCTGGAGGATATTCTTCCCTGGTCTTTTGCACTCGTGAGAGAGGCAGCCAGACGGAAGTTGGGCTTACGGCATTTTGATGTTCAGCTCGTCGCAGGTCAGGCACTCTATGAGGGAAAGATTACCGAGCAAAAGACAGGAGAGGGTAAGACTCTTTCGGCTACCACAGCTTTATATCTTCACGCCCTTAAGGGTAAAGGAGCACATCTGGTGACGGTCAATGATTATCTTGCGCGCCGTGACGCAGGATGGATGGGAGTCATATTTCATTTCTTAGGACTTTCAACTTCCGCGATAATATCAGAAAATTCTTTTATCTACGATCCAAAGTTTACCGATTCCGAGTCCAAAGACTGGAGGCTTACCAACCTTCGACCTATCTCAAGAAGCGAAGCTTACAAAGCTGACGTCACCTACGGTATAAACAGTGAGTTCGGGTTTGACTATCTACGGGACAATATGGCAACTCAAACCCAGGCTTTAGCTCAACGCGAATATTATTTTGCGATTATTGATGAGGCTGACTCGGTACTCATCGATGAGGCAAGGACTCCCCATATCATCTCAGCTCCATACGAGCAGGATGTCAGCAAGTACTATGAATATGTCCAGGTGGTAAAGCAGCTGGATGCAAAGACGGATTTTGTAATAGATGAAAAAGCCCGTTCGGCAAATCTTACAGAAGCTGGTATTGAGAAGATCGAAAAAACCATCGGCGTCACCAACATATACGAAGGCGATTTCAATACGTTGTTTCATATCGAGGCAGCACTGAAAGCAGAGACGTTGTACAAAATCGACAAGGATTATATTGTGCGCGACAATGAGGTGCTTATCGTGGATGAGTTTACCGGGAGACTTCTACAGGGAAGAAGATTTTCAGAAGGAATCCATCAGGCGCTTGAGGCAAAGGAAAACGTATCGATCCAAAAAGAATCCAAGACGTTGGCGACCATCTCTCTGCAGAACTACTTTAGAAAATACGAGATTCTTTCGGGTATGACCGGTACTGCTGCAACCGAGGCAGAGGAATTCAACAAAATCTACAGGACCGATGTGGTTACCGTGCCGACTCACCGCGACATGATTAGAAAAGATGAACCGGATATGATCTATAAGACAGAGCGGGCGAAATTCAACGCAGTGGTTGAGGAAGCGATCGAAAACTACAAAAAAGGAAGACCGGTCCTGATAGGTACGACATCCATAGAGAAAAACGAACTGGTCTCCAGACTACTTACTCAACGAAATATTCCTCACCAGCTCCTTAATGCAAAAAACCACGAAGGCGAGGCGCAGATTATCGCAGAAGCCGGTGAAAAGGGATCGATAACCGTTGCCACAAACATGGCGGGTAGAGGAGTGGATATCATCCTCGGAGGAGAGCCGCCCAATGAATATCAAAAGGAAAAAGATTTTAATAAAAAAAATGCCGAATGGCAGAAAAAACATGACGAAGTCGTAGAACTTGGAGGATTGTATGTGATCGGTACGGAAAGACATGAGTCACGACGGATTGATAATCAGCTCAGAGGAAGATCAGGCCGGCAGGGTGATCCAGGAGAGACGAGATTCTTTGTTGCCTTAGAGGATGATCTCATGAGGATCTTCGGAGGAGAGCAGATCTCAAAGCTTATGACCTTCTTTAACCTTCCTGAAGATCAGCCACTTACCCACTCAATGGTCAGCAAGGCTATAGAGCAGGCACAGGTAAAGGTCGAAGGGCACAACTTTGATATACGTAAGCGTGTGGTTGAATATGACGATGTGCTGAACCGCCAACGCGAAATTATCTACGATCTTAGAAGAAAAATTCTCTTGCTTCTGGATAAGAACCTAAAGGATTTTAAGGATGTGGTCTTTGAGACCTTTGATGAGGAGGTAAATATATTGGTGAACAGCCAGATGATTCAGGAGGGTCCGAATGACAGCAAAACCGCCCAGACACTGGCAGATGAACTACAGCTCATCCTTCCAATTGATCAGAAAAAAGTAAAGGATCTGGTGGTTAAGAAAAACATAGAGAAACTTACGAGTTATATAAGCGATGAAATCAAGCAGGAATATCAAAGACGGGAGAAGAAGTTAAAAGAACAGGTCTGGAACGGAGTAGTGCAGTTTGTATTTTTAAATACCATTGACATTTATCTTACAGAGCACCTTACCGCAATTGCAGATCTTAGAGAGGGGATAGGATTAAGAGGTTATGCACAGCTTGATCCATTGGTGGAGTATAAAAATGAAGCATTTAAGATGTTTGAGCGGCTGATGGGGGATGTAAAGTTTGAGATCACCAGAAGGATCTTTAAGATGGAAGTTCATACGCATCATCATCATGAAGAGGAAAAAGAAATAGTATTAAATGAACCTGCGGTAAATACTTTCGAAGCCCCCTCCCCCACCGAGACACATTTAACGACGTCGAAAGAGAAAGTAGAGGAGCCGGTGGAAGAACCAAAGGAAGAGGAAATGATTGCGGGTATCAAGATCACTGCTCCGGGCGCTAAGTCTCAGAAAATCGGTCGAAATGATCCTTGCCCTTGCGGCAGCGGAAAAAAATGGAAGAAATGCCATTATCCCGAGATACCCTAAATCCTTCTTGACATAGTTTCCCCAACTCTCTATAGTAAAAGAATGCAGGCTGGGAACTGGATTGACAATCTAAAGTCTCATTTTACCTCCCATAAACGCCTCTATATCATAGCCTCGGTCATTGTTCTTTTTGTTTTGGTTGCCCTGGTGACCCTAACAGGCGGAACCGGCACTCCAACTCAAAATACTCAGACCACAGGAGGAGGAAGCAATCTTAATTCACAGGCCCCCAATCCGTTTGTCAGCAACTCTGAGCTTCAACAGGTAGAGAATGCCTACAGACAGAAATATAAGGAAGCTAAAAAGAAATACCCGGAAACCCCGAATTATAATTTCGACTATGAGGTTGGTCCGGGTCTAAGTGAAAATAAAGGCTCATCTCTTCCTTTTGTCAAACCTGCTGTAGCGCAGGTAGGGGGAAGCTGCAATCTTACAGCTGCGCCGGCTACACTGAACGGCTATTTTCTTAAGAGTCACTTCTCTGCTTCAGAAGCTGCAAGTCTGGCTGCGAAATACAACATTTCGACATCCACCACATCATCAATACCAGGTGCAGACGGAATCACCTTTGATTACTACTTTGCAAATCCTCAAAACAGTGCTTACTTTAAGATCTCCGAACCATCAGGAGCATATCAGTATCACAACGGTACAGTCTCGGCAAGCAATCCTGACATCACTCAGGCTGCAGCGCAGGTCATAGCCACCAAGCATCTTTCAGACCACAATCTCAACGAAAAGCTTAAGTTTCTGGGTTCCAGTTTTGTGACCACCGACCCGGCATTCCAGGCATTTATTTTTTCATACAATAAAAATCTCGGTTTAACAGTGGTTGATACAGAGGCCATAAAAGAGCTTCCTACCAATGCATCTGTCTGTAATATCAGCCCTGCAAAAACCATGAATTACCTGGATGTGGTGGTAGGCGTAAAAGGAGATCTTGGTAAGATCGTAAATCAGACGAGGACTATATCCGGCACCCATACATTAAAGAGGCTTACGATAGACGAGTCTGTAAAGGAGTATAAAGACAAGCTTCCTACGACTCCGATTGTCGCAGGTGGTGGTACCGCAACCACAGGGAGTGTAGTCCTGGATGAGGCCATACTGATCTATTTTGACTATGGCGAGGCCTATGGCCAGTACTCGTATGTTCCGACCTATCTGACCGCAGGTAAGGGACCTTCCGGTGGCCGGGTTTATACGCTGTTTCCTGCAGTATCCGAAGCAGAACTAGCTACTACCCCATTATCACCAAAAGGAAACCAGAAGAACACCTTGCAACTTGAGACCTTTAAGCCTGCTCCCCCTAAGCCGCCCGGCAAGCTTTGTTACGGCAATCAGATCGATTACACCGTCAAATGTACCCAAGGTTCTACACCTGTATGTAATGCATTTTATGGTGTGCCTACAAAAGAAGGAGACCCATGGGGAGTCTGTACAGAAGGATGTAAGGCAAAGGGTGGTGCTATAAGCGTAGGTGCAGGCGAGGATCCCTGTAAAAAATATATGGAGAGTATCGGTATTCCGGTTAAAGGAGGTTCGTCAATACCAGGTGGAAAAGGCGGCGGCGGTTCCTCTCCGGGTAAATTTAAGGGTGGAGACGTAGCCTGTAGCGTAAACGGCTGCCCCTGCTAAAATGCTGATATAATTCTACGGATGAAAGACGTTGGAGATCCTATCGCTCACCATTGGTCCCCGGATAAATATATTCGCCTCGTTGAAAATACTGCCAACTCTACACTTGCTGAATTTCAAAGACGCGAGACCGAGTTTATAACAAGAAATATAAAATCTCCTCAAGACAAGACTTATATTGATGTTGGTGCCGGATACGGAAGAGTTCTGCCTCACTTGTCGCCTATTGCAAAAAAAGTTATAGCGATAGAGTTAGATGAGGACATGCACTCAGAACTTGAGAGAAGGGGTGCAGAATACCGATCCAGGGGAGTTCAAGTAGAAATCATCAGAGGAGACGCAAATGAACTGATGGATTTGCTGGGCGAAAAAGATATAAGTCGACCAGTATTACTTGTACTTCAGAATTCACTTGGAACTTGGATAGGAGATTATCACAAGGCTTTAGAGCAAATGAGAAAACTAGCAGAAAACTTAAAAGGAGAGATCGTCATCTCGCTATTGAATCAAGAGAAGCTCAAAGAATTAGGTGCGCCCATGTATGAAGGACTCCAGGAAATGGTTGGAGAACTAGATGAAGATGCCTCAGACTTTGACGGTGGATTTTTCAGAAGTAAAGTCGACAATCAAGGAAACAGATATCAGAGTCACTGGTGGAGACCGGAAGAAAGAGAGGCGATTAGAAACTTTATGGGAGGTAGATTGGTCGCTGAAGTCCATAATCGAGCTTTTACAATATTTCACTTTGCGTATTAGAATATTTCTTCGGTTTCGAATAAGAAGCGTGACTTAAGAGCTTCTCCGCGGCGTCCGAATATAAATCTTCTTTTCGCATAAGTTATATAAAGTTTTTTGCGTGCACGGGTAATTCCTACGTAAAACAGCCTTCTTTCCTCCTCAAGTTGAAAGTGGTCGTCAGAGGAGCGTGAATGGGGAAGTATCCCCTCCTCAACTCCGACTATAAACACCACGTCAAACTCCAGTCCTTTTGCCTGATGAAGCGTCATGAGCTTTACTCCATCCTTTGATCCCCGCTTTTCCTTTTCAAAATATTCCGACTCTACAAGAGCTACCTGCTCTAAAAACTCAATAAGGCGGGGGAAGCTGATAGCTACAGACTTAAGCTCCTTTAGATTTTCAAGCCGCATATAATCTTCCGGGTCATCCGGATGATAGAGATCCAGATAGTTTGTCGCTTCAAAGACCTTTTCCATGATTGTCTCGGTGGAGAAGTCCTCATAAGTATCTTTAATCTCATGATAGAGCTGTGCAAATCCCTCAAACCGTTTTTTTCCAAGCTTTAGTCCCCTGTCTCTGGCCACCTGATCTTTTGGATTCACGATCAGTTTCAGATATGAAAGCACATCTTTTATCTCTCTTCTCTCATAAAATCTGGTCCCGCCCACAAGTACATAGGGTGTCCCTACATGTAAAAACGCTTCCTCAATGATTCTCGATTGAGCATTGGTCCTGTAAAGAACTGCAAACGAATTATACGGATAGAGATGTTTCATTTTTTCAATCTCGTCGGTCACATATATCGCCTCGTCCTGCTCGGTGCCGCTTTCATAAAAAACGATTTCGTCGCCATGAGGATTGTTTGCCATAAGCTGAAGTATGGGATGGGATTTATTTCTGGAGATAATCTTATAGGCAAAATCCAAGATAGTTTGAGTAGACCGGTAGTTGGTCTCAAGATTAAAAACCTTGGAGGATGTAAAATCTTTTTGAAACTTCTCAAGATTGGCTATATCTGCACCGCGGAACGAATAAATGCTTTGAGAAAAATCACCGACTATCGTCACATTTCTATACTTCTCGCCAAGCATCCGGGTTATGACGTACTGCACGAGATTTGTGTCCTGAAACTCATCCACGAGGATGTAGCGGTATCGGTTTTGATACTTTTCCAGAATCTCAGGATGTAATGTAAACAGCTCCACCGTCCT
>JANWJL010000014.1 GCA_025451885.1 Candidatus Microgenomates bacterium | reverse complement strand
GCAGGTGAGAAAAAGACATCGATATCATCGTACTTCATAAGCGTCAAAGGAAGCGTTATCTGTGAAAACAAAAATGAAGGAGAGACAATGTGGTATTTAAACGAAGCGGTCTCTTTGGGAAGATGCTTTTTTTCCGGTGCGCGCAAGAATACTGTAAAACGTAGATTTGAAGATGCTTTTTTTTGAAATTGAGTAAGAAGATTCTGAGTATATACAGATACCCCTACCAACTTATCTACATTTGCCTCGTTTCCGTCTATTCCTATATGCATAGTTAGCTAGAACTTAAAACTTTTTCCATCTCAAGATAATACGACTTCCATGAAAAATCCTGCGACCTTTTCAGACCCTTTCGCTTAAGGTCATCACGGGTGTTTTTATTTTCACATAAAAGTTTAATACAGTGGGCAATATCATCTACGCTCTTGGGATCAAAGGTCAGACCTGTGCCTCTTGCGATTTCCTCCAATGATGAGGTATTGGAGACCGCAATAGCTGCTCCATGCTTCATAGCTTCCACCACCGGATAGCCGAATCCCTCCCACAGTGAAGGATAGATGAAGAACAGACATTCCTGATAGAGCATAGAAAGTTCTTCATCGCTTACAAAGCCCAGCATGCGTACGTTTTTCTGAGGTTGTAGTTTGGGACCCCAGCCATGCTGTCCTGCAATAAGAAGTTCGACATGAGCAGGTGATACTTTTTCAAATGCTTCAAGCAAAGCATCAAGGTTTTTTCTCGGCTCAAGCTTCCCTACGGTTAGAATAAACTTTTTCCTGATATCAAGTTTTTTCTTAAGTTCCTCGGATCTTCTGGTGGAGACAGGCTGCACCTCGACACCGGGATAGATCCTGCGCACCTTTCCCTGAAATTTTGGAAGAAATTCTTTTATATCCTGCACAGTTGCATCGGAGTCTGCAAAGACAATCGAAGATTCTTTGGCTACGCGCTTTAATCTGCTTTTCTGTGTTCTTAGGATCTTGTTGTCCACAGTCTTAGGGTATCTGAAGACCGTAAGATCGTGGATCACCGTAGCTTTTTTGGCACGAGCAGGCGGCTCTGTCCAGTCGGATGTAATAAACCAATCAAGTTCTCCGGTAAATGATTCGATCCGCTTGATATGAAGCGTGTTCCATAGGAAAGAAAGAACTGTCGGAGGAATCGATGCTTTAACCAGTTTAAAACCATTTTTTTTAATTGTTTCATGGATCTTGTGATCAAGCTTCAATCTTAACCCGGAATAAAAAAATACCCATTCGTGATCCTTTCCATAGTTACAGATAGCCTCAGTCAGTCCGTGGACAAACCGTCCTACTCCTGTGCCTTTGTATGCGATCTGCGAGATGTCGATGCCGATTCTCATGCTTACTTAGTAGTTTGTATCTTTTTGTAGACTTTTTCAAGCTGGTGGGCAATCTTTTGCCAGTTATACTTTTCCTGCACAAGATGAAAGGCATTGGTACGGATCTTCTCATAGAGAGATTTGCTTGAAAGGACGAGCTTTATCTTTTCTACAAACTTTTCCGGACTGTTTGCAAAAAGCACATCCCGTCCTTCTTTAACGTCAAGTCCTTCAACCCCGGTTTTAGTAGAAATTATCGGAAGACCTGATGCCATAGCAGCCAACAGTTTCAATCTGGTTCCTCCTGGTCCGAAGATCGGTGCGATAAAAAGCGTTGCTTCAGAATAAAGTCTCTTAACCGTGGCAGTATCACCATGCGGAATATCCACGTAGTCCACATTGCCGTGCTTGGCGATTTTTTTGGCGTGTTGTCCTGCGATCACGAGCTTAGAGTAAGGAAATTTTTTCTTAACCAAAGGATAGATCTGTTCGGTCAGGTAATTTGCTGCCTCGACATTCTGAAGCCATGAGAAATTTCCCTGGAAAAAAAGGATCGTCTGCTTTCTGTCTTTTTCCTTAAGCTGATCTACCAGCATGTCCTCACCTGCGCCATTGGGTATGACCACAGGCCGGATGCTCGGCTCGATGTTTGAGACAATGGTCTTATCAAGGTCCGATACGGTTGCAACAAGCGATGCCTTTTTCCAGTAGTACTTTTCCCAGAATCTGAGCTTTGATATATCAAGAGAAAGAAAAATTCTGAAGATCCAGGGCAGGGTCTCTATGAAATGCTGGTAAACCCGGAACTCAATCGTCTGCTCCACTAAAAGAATAGGAATCTTGGTTTCAGGTATATGAGGCATGACGTAAAAGGTCTCGGAGTGGATGACGTCGAAGTTTTCTTTTTCGATCACTTCTTCAAGAGCCCTCTTGGCCTCCGGTGAAAAGTTTCTGACAATAAGAAACGGCTGGAAGGAAAAGAGAGAAGTGAGGATGTTTTTGATCTGCCATGGATTTTCAGAACGCTTACAAAGATAGACTTTTTCGCAGTATGTCTGAAGACGGGATACATACTGCTTTTCAGCATTTGTTTTATAAAGCGCCACAAGTACGATATCGTTTTGTTTGCTTAGGTATTTTAGGAGGTTGAAGGTGCGGATCTGGCCCCCTGATGCAGGAGGATAGGGTAGATAGGGCGTCACCATCAATATCTTCATAGAGAGAAGATCGCGAATTGGTCGTTTTCAAACACTATCGTGTAGACCTTATCTTTTTTCATCTGTTCGATCACATCGCCTTTTGAGGTGACAAAATATCTATATCCGTCTTTCTGAAGTTCAGGAAGAGACTTGAAGACCGAGGGTGAACCCTCACGGTGGGAAAGATAGAGCAATGTTGTATCCCCAAGTGTATCGGTAACGATCTTACTGTTTTGAGGAGTGAGGTCGCGTATAACGCGGGCCATGTTTACCTGTCCTTGTGGAAAGCCGTAGTAGCCCCTGACATGGTAGAAAGAGATAAAGAATGAAAATCCGAACAAAGCCACAATCACCAAAAACGTGACCATCTGTGAGATGAAGATCTTGTTTTGCGTAACAAATAAACCCACTCCGGTTCCCACCATTACCGCAAGCGCAGGAAGGATCAAGGTCTGGTAGTATTCGTGCTGTACATTTCCTCCCTGAAAGACCAGAAGATAGGCAAGCGCCGAGATCCATAGACTATGTAGAAAATATCGCTTGGTTTTTACCAGAAATCCCAGGACAAAAAACACAGTCAGATACCCTCCGAGTATGATGCTGCTTATACGCTCAAAAAAGATCCAGCGGAAAAACGAGGGTTTAAAGAAAATATCCTGAAGTCCTCCGGTGGTATTTACATATTTTATAAGCCAGCTAATGGTCCCTTCAGGACAGGTGGGACAGCTGGGGATGCCTTCAGGAAACCTGGCAATATATATGGTCCATAGCGCGTAAGGAATAGCAGCGAGTACGAAAAAGATGTATGGATAGAGTTTCTTATGGATGTGCCAGCGGTATTTGGTAATGAATAGAAAAAGAAACGAAAGTCCGAAGAAGATCACCGTGGGTTTGGTTAGGATACCTAAGGTAAAGAAGACAAGTGAAAGTACAAAATATAAGGGCTGTTTTATCTTACCTTTTCCAAAGGTAAATAAATACAAAAAGAAGAGCGATATGAAGGTGAATCCCAAAGCAGTCGTTTCCGGTAACACAACGCGGGAGAAAAATACAAAAAACGGAAATGCAGCATAGGTCAGACTCCCTGCTATAGCTGCGGTCCGATTGGTTTCTTTCCGAAGAAAGTAGTAGAGGATTGCGATGGTCGTAAGCGAGAAAAATATTGTAACGAGCCTTCCGTATATTTCAAGAGAGGTGAGGGGGATGTATTTATACAAAGCCGCCATGATAGCGTTGTAGATTGGAAACTCCACAAATCTATAACCGTTGGGATTCTCAAGACCTGACTGGATATTGGAAAAGTCATGATATCTTGGCTTGAGAAGATTGAAATCTTTTTCTGCAAAGTTTCTGGCAACAGACGCAGTATCCGCTTGTCTCCAAGAATGAAAGTCCGCAAGCGGGGTATTGATTTTATAAAGCCTAAGAGCAAGCGCAAGGATCAGGACGACTCCTATGATCAGATAATCGATCCCTTTAAACGCGCTTGTTACCTTTTCCTTTACCATGATTTATCCCTAAACTAATATACCCTACATATAATCCGGCAATTAACCAGAAATTATAGGCGACCTTTGATGCCTCAAATACATCTACATATAATCCGTTTACCAAAAGTGCAAGAAGTCCGAATGTAAATCCGTAATGGATAAAAGAAAGTTTATTTTTTGCTGTTTTTGCAGCTTTTAAGACATAGCGCGTGATGCTGAGCAATAAAAATCCAAACATAACCGTCCCCAGTAACCCGAACTCACCCAGAGCTCTTAAGAAATCATTATCAGTCGCCTCGGTAATGGATGAAGGACCGGTTCCAACGATCGGGTTGAACATAAATGCTCCTATTGCACGCGGCCACTCAAGCTGAAGGCGTGTAGCGCATGAAATGTCACAAAGAACGGTACGTTGTGGTTTTATGAACTTTGAGATCTGGTCGGCACGCTTTTGAATCTCAAGCATATTGACCGTTCTCCCCTGTCTTCGTGCTTCCTCAAGCGCTGTTTCTAGTGCGACCTGCCGGATTTTGTCGGGATCTGCTTCCACGTCGCTTCGGCGGGATCCCGGGATTTTATAGCCACCTGCAGGAAGTTTTTTTACACTGATCTTTTGATCTATATTTTCCTGACCGGTCTGTTCGTTTACGAATACAGTTTTAATCTGAAAGGTCTGCTGGAAGCGCTTGGTCATATCACCGGTCACCAGAAGAAGGATTGCGGTCAGGACAAGAACCAGACCATAGACCTTGAACTTACGAAGATAGAGTAAGAAACCACTGATCGATACAACGTAGGCAACAAATGATGAGCGGGCCGCTGTATAGAGGAGAATTATTAAAGAAAGAATAAAAAGCAGGAAGTACTTCTTTTTTTTCGTGAAAAAGAAAAATCCCAAGATGATCGGCATGGAAAAGGTCAGATATGCGGCAAGATCAAAATGTCCGCCGAAGGTAGAGTTAAGTCTGTCTTCAGGATTTAAGGTAAGTAGTCTGCCGTCAACATAGGCAGGGTTCATAGACTGGATCGAAGGAAAGGCGAAGAATTTTTGCCCCAAAGCATATAAACAAACCACAAAAAGGGTGCCTAAATATACCTTCATGTAACTTAAAAATCTCTTTTCCGAGACGACTATGGATGAGGCGATGAAGAAGATCAACATATACTGAATTCTCCGCAGTGAGTGAAGAAGTCCGATATTGGTTACAACGACGGTGTTTTGTACATAAGTGCCGTATACAAACGAAACGAATACAGCAGTCCAGAAAAGCAACACGGGAATCAAAAACCTGGTGTTCAGCCGTACCTTCTTTCTGACAAGCTGTACTAAGAAGATAAGGCCGACTATAACCGGCAGAAGATCATCGAAACGGATCCTGATGTAGGTGTACTCGACGTGCTGTAAAGGAAACTTTGGAAAAAGAGAGGTTAGGACAATGTAGGCCAGGAGGGAAAAATGGACGAGATTGTTATCTAGTTTCTTGAGTAAGCTTGAGAGCTTTTTCATAGGTTTGCGTAAGATATGAGTTTTTGGTAAGACGTCCGATTCCGATAGATATTACCGCTTTTAATTTTAGCATAGTTTTAAGCAGAAACCGATGCAGTTTGGAGCGGTGCTTTCGGTATAAATACAAAAAGCCCCGGTACACCTGAAGTATCGGATAGGTCTTCCCGCCGGATGATGCCGAACCGAGGTGTATAAACTGTGCTTCAGGATAAAAATAGACATTCATACCCTGCATCCGCGCCCTGTAGAGCAGATCGATCTCTTCCATATACATAAATATCCCCTCATCAAATCCTTTGAGTTTCGCAAAGTGGTTTTTCTTAGTCATGATGCAAGCTCCTGAGATCCAGTCAACTTTTTTAAGAATGTCAGGCGAGTATCTGGTAAGTCCCCAGTAATCCCCTTTTAAAAACAAAGCGCCGAATATAACAGGCAGGGAATAGAACGGTCCGCATGAAGCCTGGGGAGTAGAGTCTTTATTGAAAAGTTTTCCTCCTAAAAACTGCACTGCTTTTTCGTGCTCCTTAAAAAACGTCAGTAATTTATCAAGAGCGTTTTTCAACACGACCGTGTCCGAGTTGAGAAGTAGTACATAGTCGGAGTTTGCAAGTTTCACTCCTTGGTTATTTGCCTTGCCAAAACCGGCATTCATCTTATTTGCTACAAGCAGTATATTTTTGTGTTTTTCCTGAAATTCCCGGATCATATCTACAGATCCGTCCTGCGAATCGTTGTCAATAACGATGATCTCGTAGGTAAAGGGGGAGTTTTTAGCAGATATGAAAATCGACTTAAGACAGTTTTTGGTAATCTCCTGGGTGTTGAAAGAGACTATTATGATCGAAAGATCCGGCGATTTCATGAAATTTAGTATAATTATAACACCCAAAAGGCTGGGTAGCTCAGTGGTAGAGCACACGTTTCATAAGCGTTAGGTCGAGAGTTCGATTCTCTCCCCAGCCACTTACGGGTTGGGGGTGGGGGAAGCTTGAGGTTGGTCTCCCGCACAGTCTACGCAGAAGTTTGATATCCCGTCATTTACGATTGTCTTTTCTTTTTCCTCAATATTTCCGTCTCCCGGATTTGGATTGGCGACATATTTATCAGAATCCTTGGTTACCCAGACCTTCTTTCGCTCGGCTTTAACCGAACTGTTCGTCTTACTCTCTGTTCCTCTTATAAAGTACTCAAATCTTGTCGGACAGGATCCTCCCGGTTGAGGTTGTGGTTGAGGATTGGGATTATTTGGATCGGTGATCTGCGTTTGTCCTGTGGTCCAGCAGACCTGTTTTCCGACCACACTTGAAGGTTTGATCGGTTTAAGATCAGGTTGGTTTTTTAGGACATATCTCATGATGGCATTCCATATCGGAGATGCTCCTGTAACACCGGAGGTGATGTAGGGATTCATCGGCTTATTGTCATTGTTTCCCACCCAGACTGCGGTCAAAAAGTTTGCGGTATACCCTATGGTCCAGTTATCTTTCTTATCATCGGTGGTACCTGTTTTTACAGAAACCGTCCGTCTTGGGATCACAAGATCCGATACCGAACCAAATGCCGCCGAGCGGGCAAAATTATCAAGAAGAATATGAGATATTAAGAATGCGGTGTCCTGTGAGATTGCCCGCTTTCCCTGGATCGCGAGAAAGTTGGGGTTCTTAATCGGTTTTTTAATATCCTGGACAAAATTCGGATCCTCAAACTTAAACAATTCTTTTCCGGATTTATCCTCAACCTTTAATATACTTATTACTTTTTTTGGTTTTCCCCGGTTTGAAAATGAAGAAAACGCCTGTGCCATCTCGGTCATCTTTACCTCGCCGCCTCCAAGTGTAAGCGAGAGTCCATAGTTAACAGGATCTTTAAACGAGGTGATCAAAAATGCAGGGGCTGATGCCACAAATTCTTTTACACCGTTTAAGGCAAGCATCTTAACAGCAGGAATGTTGTAAGAGTTTGCAAGAGCCATGCGAAGAGGTGTGGGACCGTGGAATCTCCCGTCATAATTTACAGGACAGTATCGCTTCGGTCCACCGGTAAAACAGGTCGCCACATCCAAAAAGATTGTCGCAGGAGTGACCAGCTTTCTTTCGATTCCTATGGCGTAGTTAATAGGCTTAATCGACGAACCCGGTTGTCTAAGCGCGGTTGTTACATTGAATGCTCCGGACGGAGTGGCAAAATAATCGGTCGAGCCGACCATCGCAATAATTTCTCCTGTCGGAGGTCTGGTGACAAGCGCTGCACCGTTTCCTACGTTGTATCCTTTAAGATCATCGATCTCGTTTTTTACAATCTTTTCTGCTTCTTCCTGGGTTTCAAGATCCAGAGAGGTTGTGACCTTCAGCCCTCCTGATTCGACTGCTTCTGCTCCAAACGCTTTTTCCAGTTCCCCTTTTACGTAGAAAACAAAATGTGGCGCCTTGATGATTGAGGTAGGCGGAAGCACACCAAGAGGCATCTTTACGGTCGCATCGTAGGTTTTCTTATCTATATATTTTTGATCAAGCATCTGTACCAGCACTTCGTTTCTTCTGGCCAATGCAAGATCAGGATTATTATAAGGTGAATATAGTGAAGGTGCTTGGGGAAGTCCTGCTAAAAATGCCGCCTCACGAAGTTTTAGATCTTTTGCGTGTTTGTTGAAGTATGCACGTGAAGCAACTTCGATTCCATAATTTTGTCCACCGTAGGGGACCTGATTGAGATATAGCTCAAGGATCTCGTTTTTTGAAAAGATCCGCTCAGCCCATGTGGCAAGGATGACCTCCCGGATCTTTCTGCGGATGGTTCTCTCCGGTGTCAACAGAGCTGATTTGATAAGCTGTTGGGTAATCGTAGATCCACCTTGGAGTTTTCTACTGACGACAAGCTCTTTCGCTGCTCTTAGTATTCCTCCGACAATGGAGATCCCTCCATGCCGGTAGAAATCCTTGTCTTCTATCGCAATTGTGGCTTGGGAAACAAAAGGCGGAAGCTCCTTTAGTTTTATTGGAGACCTGTTTTGCTCTTTATAGATTTCGTACAACAGTTTGCCGTTTCGATCATAAATATGCGTTGAAAGAGGGACTGCCCGGTAGTCTTTCAATTTATACGGATTAGGAAGCTGCCAGAAGATATAAAAGAATAAAAATAAAACTGTCCCACCACCGAGGATCCATTTTAAGAGAGTTTTTTTGTCGGTTTTTTTGATTTGTTCGACTGCTTGTGGAAGTGAAGGTTCCATGAAGCTTTATTCTACCAAATTTACAAACGGGGAAAAAGTACGGGCGCCTTTTTTATTTTGCCTTGGGTGGATTTGATAATGGTTTCAGCAGTCTCCGGCAAAAACGGACGAAGCGCATTTCCAAGCGCATTAAGTTCGGTTAGTAAATCTTCTAAGACCTTCGTTCTTTCCGAAGCTTCTTTTTTCCACGGAGCCTCTTCATCAAGTCTCTTATTTAGTTTTTTAATTTCTGTCCACAGATCCTGAAGAGCGATATTGAATTCCGATTTAGTTACGTTCTTATCAACTACTTCTTGATACTTTTTGAAAGCATCTTCATTACTAACTCCATTTAATCCGTCTTTCTCACCCAGTGTAGTAAGTCTCAAAAGTAGATTGCCAAGTTCATTGGAAAGATCTGACTGATAGATCTCATGCATACGCGATTCGGAAAAGTCCCCATCATCAGTAGTTGGAATCTCTCTAAGAAGATAATATCTCACAGCATCCGTACCGAATTTCTTAATTAAGTTGTTTGGATCGATTACATTTCCTACAGACTTGGACATTTTTTTCCCGTTAATAGTTAGATATCCGTGTACGAATAGTTTCTTGGGAAGTTTCAATCCTGCAGAAAGTAAAAAAGCCGGCCAGTAGATTGCATGAAAACGGATAATCCCTTTACCGATAACATGAGTGTCGGCAGGCCACCACTTCTCATATTTTTTATCATCCCATCCAAATCCCACACCGGACTGATAAATATTTAGAGCATCAAACCAGACATAGATTCTTTGTGTGTCGTCACCCGGCACAGGCACTCCCCAGTTTTTTGCCCGCTCATTTGACCGTGAGATGCTTATGTCGTAGATATCGTTTTCGAGAAATGAAAGCGCCTCGTTTTTTCTTGTTTGTGGTACTATCTCGATCTCTCCGGACCTGATTTTTTCAATGACCTGTCCCCGGTACTTCGAAAGTTTGAAAAAATAATTTGTTTCTGCGACCGTCTCCAGTTTTTTACCGGGATGCTCGAAACACTCTCCGTTTTCATCGAGCTCTATCTTTGTATAAAACGCCTCACATCCGACACAGTACAACCCTTCGTAATCCTTTTTATAAATGTCTTTTTGACAAAGCTCCCAAAATTTCTGACTGGAAGGAAAGTGGTTTTTCTGATCCGATCCTCTTTGAAAAACATCGAAGTGAACATTCAGATTTTTTGCCAGACCCCGAAATAAGGAAGCATGGTGGTCGATGAATTCCTGCAGCGGTTTTCCTGCTTTTTCTGCAGCCTGGACGTTTTTTACCGCGTTTTCATCCCCGCCTGAAAGAAACAAGACCTCTTCGCCCAAAAGACGGTGATACCGGGCAATAAAATCGGTCAGTACAAATTCAAAGGCATGGCCGATATGCGGCGGTGCATTTAAATACGGGATGGCTGTAGTGATGTAAAACTTGTTTTTCATAGGCAGTGAAACTTATCTAAAAAGAAGCCTGACTCCTATTATAAACGAAAGAAGCAGAAGCGTGTTGAGAAGGTTAAAACCAGCAATCAGGTTTGATACCAGAAAAGCGCTTATTCCAAAGACAGCGAGGATCTGGGAGAGCTTGTTCTTAGTCAATAATGAAGCGATCATGTAAGCACAGATTCCAAGAAGCACTATATACCCTACGACGATGAAAATGCTGGAAGGGGGAATGTAGAAAAGTACTGCTGCCGCAGATCCGACAAATACCATGGTCGTTGGTATCTTGAGGGAAATAGGATCGTGTCTTCGTCTGGCCATGATTAATCCGTTACTGTTGAAAAAATTCTATAAAACCAGTATAATTTTACCATTCGATGAAAAATCTTCCTGAAGATAAGCAGAAAATCATTGAAAAGTTCGCTCAGCACAAAGGAGACACGGGTTCACCCGAAGTTCAGGTGGCTCTTTTGACACATAAAATTTCAAAACTGACCGGACATTTGGGAGAAAATAAGAAAGACAATCATTCACGAAGAGGATTATTAAAAGTTGTGGCTAAACGAAGACGGATATTAACCTATCTTCAAAAAATAGATAACAAACGTTTCAAAAAACTTGCTACTGATTTAGAATTAAAAAAGTAATCTTCATCGATCTACTTTACTTAAATAGAACTTAAAGAACAAAAGAACAATACAATATGAAATTCACCGAGGTATCTACTCAATTAAATGGAATTCCATTGACCTTTCAGGTCGGAAAACTCGCTAAGGCTTCACATGTTTCGGTACTTGGAAGACTCGGCGACACCTGTGTATTGGTGACGGTAAACGTCGCACCGGCGCGTGAAGATATGGATTATCTGCCGCTTTCTGTTGAATACGTAGAAAAACTCTATGCTGGTGGTCGTATCAAAGGATCACGCTGGGTAAAGCGTGAAGGAAAACCTTCGGACGAAGCAATCTTAAATGCGCGATTGATCGACCGATCTATCCGCCCATTATTTCCCAAGTCTTACAGAAAAAATATACAGGTAGTGATCACATTGCTTTCTGTAGACGGAGTAAACTCTCCGGAAATATTAGCAGCTATTACTGCATCCACTTCTTTACATCTTTCAGCGCTTCCATGGAACGGACCAATCGCCACATCGCGCGTTGCTTACCTTGAGACCGAAGGAAAGGGTTCATTTGTGGCAAATCCAAAAGAAGAAGAACAGAAATACTCAAAACTTGATTTAGTCGTAGCATCCACAGCCAAAAAGGTCATGATGATCGAGACCCAGGCAGAGGAGCTTCCAGAAAAAGTCATCCTGGAGGGAATCAAAAAAGCCCAGGAAGAAAACAACAGGTTGATCGCTGTCATAGAGGATTTTAGAAAAAAGGTTGGACTTGAGAAAGAAGCATTTGTTGAAAAAGAATCCGACCAAAAACTGGTCAACGTTCTTAAGAAAGAGTTTTCAAAGCAGATCGACGAGCTGAATGAACAAAAAGCTCAGAAAGAATTTGAAGACAAGGAAGCTATTGACGAGCTTATAAACGAAGTTGCGGAAAAATACAAAGATGAGTTTGAAAAAAAACTGATCGCGAAAGCCATAGACAATCTTTCAAAAGAAAAGATTAAGGAAAAAATCCTAAAGACCAAGAAAAGACTTGACGGCAGAGGTCCTGACGACATCCGTGAAATTTCGGTTGACGTTTCGACTCTTCCAAGGACCCATGGATCTGCGATTTTCCAACGAGGAGATACACAGGTTCTGTCGATTGCCACATTGGGATCACCGAGTCTTGAGCAGTTGATCGAAGGACCTGAAGGCGAGGAAGCAAAAAGCTATATTCATCACTACTACATGCCTCCGTACTCTTTAGGAGAGGTGGGACGTATGGGTTTTCCGTCACGTCGTGAAGTCGGACACGGAGCTTTGGCTGAAAAAGCAATAGAGCCGATACTTCCATCCGAAAAAGATTTTCCATACACCATACGGGTGGTATCAGAGGTTCTGTCCTCAAACGGATCCACTTCACAGGCTGCAACCTGTGGATCAACTCTTGCGCTTATGGATGCAGGTGTGCCGATCAAGGCACCTGTCGCAGGTATTGCAATGGGTCTGTACGGAAATCCTGAAAAAGACTACGTGCTTCTGACCGACATTATGGGTATAGAAGACTTTACCGGAGAGATGGACTTTAAGGTCGCAGGATCAGCAAACGGAATCACCGCGATACAGCTCGATGTCAAAAACGACGGACTCCCTGAAAAATTTATCGAGGAAACATTAACTAAGGCTAAAAAAGCACGGGAATTCATACTTTCAAAGATGACTGCAGTGATGAAGCAGCCAAGAACAGAGGTCTCGAAGTTCGCTCCAAAGGTCATGGTATTGACTCCACCGCAAGATAAGATCGGCGAGATAATCGGCCCGGGTGGAAGAAATATAAAAAGCCTTATCGCAAAAACAGAGACGGATATCAACATCACATCCGACGGAAAGGTCACGATTTCAGGTATTAATAAAGAAAAGGTTGAGGAAGCAGCAAGTTACATTGAAAACATGGTCCGTGAGGTCGAGGCAGGCGAGGAATTTGAAGGAGAGGTTAAGAGAATTCTTCCTTTCGGTGCATTTGTCGAAGTGCTCCCCGGAAAAGAGGGAATGGTTCATGTCTCCAAGATGGGCAAAGGGTTTGTAAAAGATCCAAATGATGTAGTGAAGATCGGTCAGAAGGTCAAGGTCAAGGTCATCGAGATCGACAAGCAAAACCGCATCAACCTCCAACTGATCGCCTGATAATCCTAAAAAGCCCGACGCCACTTTACGACTGATTGATTTTGATTTGTTCCTTCATTACAATAAACAGTAAGTATGGCACGGAACAAATCTCTTTTTAAACTTCCTTTTTTAAAAGCTAAAGTTAATAAAAAATCATTCTTCAACATTCTTGGCTTCCTATTAATAGCAGGAGGACTCATTCTTTTACTTTCTTTCTTTAGTTTTTTTTCCACATCGGATGAGAACGGAAGGGTCCTGGGCAGTATAAATGAGGGAGTGAGTCTGCGCTTCGGATTTCTGGGAATTCTCCTCCCGTTTTTACTCTTTCTTATATCAGGACATTTTTTCAACTCAAAAAAACTGAAGTTCATAAAACCAAACATTACGATTGGCAGTATTCTTGTGTTTGTCTCGATGCTTGGGATCACACAATCCGGACAGTGGGGCAACTTTATTTATGAAAATCTTACTCTGGATTTTTCCACAGCCGGGGCGGTAATAATACTTGCTGTTTCTTTTCTGATGGGACTCATCTTACTCTTGGATACCTCTGTTGACGCGTTTGTGCTATTTGTCTTTAAGATGATCGGCTCAGCTTTTGGTTTTATTCGACAGTATCTTTTCAGAGAGGCGCTGGATAAGGATAAGGTGAAGGGAAAGGGCGACGATAAAGACAGATTCATACAAGACAGGATCACAGACAAGCCACGGCCGTTAGCAACCAAGCCGCCACAACCAGTTGCTGCCCCTAAAGATTTGTTTATTAAACCCATAAGTACGGCCTCATCTTCTACCTGGGTTTATCCGCCGTTAAACATACTTCAGGATATGGAACAAAGGGAAGCAGATAGAGGAGACGTTAAGCAAAACGCAGATGTAATAGAAAAGACACTTGATAGTTTCGGGATACGCGCACGAGTCGGTGAGGTTAATTTCGGACCGACCGTTACTCAATATGCCCTTGAGATAACAATGGGCACCAAGCTTTCCAAGATCACATCGCTTTCCAACGATCTTGCCCTTGCTCTGGCAGCTCCTACCGGCCAGGTGAGAATCGAAGCGCCGATTCCCGGAAGGTCTTTGGTGGGAATTGAGATTCCGAATAAAAAACCGGAGATCGTAACCTTAAAGAGAATGCTGGCATCAGATGCGTTTAAGGATAAACCGGATCCGCTTCTTGTTCCTATGGGGCTTGATGTCTCAGGAGAGCCAAGATCAGCAAGTATCGGTAAGATGCCTCATTCACTTATCGCAGGTACCACCGGATCAGGTAAGTCTGTGATGCTTAATGCATGGATCTCTACTTTTCTTTTCAGGACAAAACCGGAAGAGCTTCGGCTAATTCTGGTCGATCCCAAGCGCGTAGAGCTGACTCTATATAACGGCATACCGCATCTTCTGACCCCTGTTATCGTAGAACCGGACAAGATCATCTCGGCACTACGCTGGACAGTAAGCGAGATGGAGACACGATACAAAGAATTTTCAAAGGTAGGGGCAAGAAATCTGGAAGGATTTAATGTGATGGAGGGAGTGCAGAAGAAACCGTACATAATATTCATCATTGATGAGCTTGCGGACGTCATGATATTCGCTCCGGGTGACGCAGAGGATCTTATAACGCGTATCGCACAGATGGCGCGTGCTACCGGAATTCATTTAGTCCTCGCAACACAAAGACCGTCAGTTGATGTTATCACCGGGCTTATGAAGGCAAATATACCGACCCGCGTAGCCTTTAATGTTTCATCACTTGTTGATTCACGAGTCATAATCGATACACCCGGAGCAGAGAAACTATTGGGTAAAGGAGATATGCTTTACCTTCCTCCGGATCAGGCAAAGCCAAGACGTATCCAGGGACCATTCATAACAGAGAAAGAAGTAGCAGAGCTTGTAAAGTTCCTGCGCTCCAAAGGTCCTGAGGTTCACTATACCGAGGAGATTACCACACATGAGACGGTGACTGCTCCATATACACGTGGAATGGCTGGTGGAGGAGGAGATAAGGATCCATTGTTTAATCCCGCCCTTGAACTGATCGGTCAGACGGATAAAGCTTCGGCCTCACTTATCCAGCGTAAACTTTCGGTTGGATACGCCCGTGCAGCCCGAATTCTCGACCAGCTTGAGGAGGCAGGTTATGTAGGACCGGCTGACGGATCAAAACCACGCGAGGTACTGCGCCGTGGTGCGGTAACCGAAGAGGAAATGCCTGCAGAATAACGCTTCTTAACGAAGGTGCTTAAGATATTTTTGGATATTTCTTTCGTGTTCTTCACCGTTTCGCGCAAAATGCGCCTTCCCCTGTGAATCATGTACATAAAATAGATAAGGTGTATTCGGATCAGCATTTACAACTGCTTCTAAAGAGGCAAGACCCGGATTACTGATAGGACCGGGTGGAAGTCCTGTGTTCAGATAGGTATTGTAAGGCGAGTTGATCTTTAGATCTTCGCTTAACGGCACCGGCCACCAGGTCTTCTTTACAGCATCATAGCCCATTGCGTACTGTACAGTAGCATCAATCTGAAGGGGAATTCCTTCTCTATATCTTCTTAATAATACGCTGGCAATCCCCTGTCTTTCGGAATCGAATTTAGATTCGCGCTCAACCAGCGAAGCAAGAGTGACGGCCTGAAGTTTGGTAAGACCAAGCTTTCTTCTTTTATCATCAAGAGGAGTAAATTTATTTTCAAAGGTATTGGTAAGAATAGAGATTATGGTATCTGCGGTTGCTTCCTTTGGGATAAGATAGGTATCTGGAAACAAGAATCCCTCCTGGGCTTTTTCTATAAACTCTACCTCTGATATATCAAGATCCTTGCCGACACGGTCTGCTATCTCTTCTTTTCTCCATCCTTCAGGAATCGTGATCCATTTATCCAGAGTTCCGTGGGTGAGATTGTTTGCGATATCATATGTGTTCATAGCCTTCGAGAGTCTGAAGTCTCCTGCCTGAATCTTCTTTTCAATCCCGAGTTGGTAGACGATCGCAAAAAAGGTGATCCTGTTTCTGATAAGCCGCTGCTCTTTTAGTTTATTAATGATAGAGTTCAGGCCTTCTCCCTGTTGAACGACAAAGATGACAGGAGTTTTATCGCTTTTATCGGTAGGAAGGGTACCCTCCCTGAAGAATATATATCCTCCCACGATAAGAAGAACCAGTGTCAGTAAAAAGATCTTTCCTTTCCGTTTAGTTCTCGATTTCATAAATTGGAAAACTTTCTAATGTGACCATTGCTTCTTCGAGTCGGTGGGTGCTTTTTGAATAGAGTGAAAGAACAGGTTCATTTTTTTCAACGTTTTCGCCGACTTTTTTTCCCATAGTTAATCCTCCGTAAACATCTTCAGGGGCTCCTAATATTTTAGCAAGTGTGTTTAAATTGTAATTATTGACCTTAGTAATTTTACCTTTTTTATGCGAATCGATCACTTTTTTATGCGCTTCGTTTTTTAGAGTCTCAACCGAGACATCTTTGTCGCCGCCTTGAGCTGCTACAATTTCTCCAAACTTTTTTAATGCAGCTCCGTTACCAAGCAATTTTCTTGCTTCCTCCGCACCCTTTTTATTAATTTTAGCATCCTTATAGCAGATATCCAAAAGCTTGCCGGTGAGGCGGATTGCTTTTTCTTCAAGGGCAATAGGGCGGTTTTTTTTCTGCTCTAAAACACTTAGTACATCGTAAGCCTCAAGAAACGGTCCGACGCCGCTTCCTGCAGGCTCATTGGATTGGTTTATATCCACCACAACATTCATGTCGAATTTTTTTCCAAGTGCTCTAAACTTATTTTCGACCTTTTCAGCATCTTCCTTATGCCGGATCTTCATAGTAGAGCCGACCGGGATATCCAAGACCAGATGATTCGTGGAAACAGCAACTTTTTTTGCCATAATCGATACGATGACCTTATCAAAGGACTCAAAGGAAAGCTCTTCCTCAATGTCAATTATGACGTCATCAGCCGGAGCAATTCCAAGCTTTCCTCCCCAGACGATACATCCTCCTGTTTTTTCAACAATTCTTTTGATCTGATCAGGAGTAAAGGCGACCTTTGCCAGCACTTCCATCACATCCGCGGTGCCGGCAGGAGAAGTGATCGCGCGGGACGATGTCTTGGGGATCAGGAAACCTGCAGCAGCAACAAGTGGGACAAGGATCATCGTAGTTCTGGTACCTGCAACTCCGCCTGTTGAGTGTTTATCTGCTACGATTCCCTTAAAATCCAGTTTTACACCGGTCTCAACCATCGCCTTAGTGAGGTAGTAGAGCTCGTTAAAGGTAAATCCGTCGGTGAACGATGATGCGACAAAATAGGTCGTCAAAACATCACTCAAACGGTCATGGGCGATCTCATCCATAAGATTATAGATCTCGCCGTAAGAAAGCTTTTTCCCCACGAGCTTTTTTTGAATTGTCTTTACCGCGTCAAGATGGGACGTGTCTTTCTGCATCATTCGATATCGGTATAAATTTCTACAAACTTTTGCCGGTATGCGCGTGCTTTTCTGCTAAACTTCATCAGTAGACTAAACTCCCTTACTCCAAGCATCCATGCCAAAAACAGATAAAGAGCTATATAGCAGACTCCTCCGACCAACAGAAGAAAGAAAATATTAAGCGTTCTTGAGGTGTCAAGGATCAGACCATCTAGGACCTTCATAAGATAGTATGAAAAAAATGAAGAAATAAAGGTTGCGATAAAGATCTTAATCGTTTCCAGAAAGACCAGTTTGTATCCTAAGCCGTGGATCTTTTTTGCCAGAACCGTTAAAAGCAACACGACGCTGCAGAAAATCGAGATCGAGAATGATGCACCAAGCGCCCATACCGGTAGATGCAGTCCAAAGACAAAATAGACACTTAAGCCCACATTAAGGAGTATTGAGAAAACACTTACTAAAAAGGGCGTCTTGCTGTCAAGAAACGCATAGAAACACCGGGTAAGAAAATAGTAGATCGAATGAACAGGAATCGATAGTGCAAAGTAAGACAGGGTAAGCGCGGTAAGATTTGTGGCAGACCAGTCGAATTTATCTCCACCAAAAAATAACCGGACAAGCGGAGTACGGGCAAAGATAAAGAAGGCCATGATAGGAAAGGTAAGGAAAAACGTACTAAGCAGGGATTCTGTCACAATCCGTTTAAACTCCTCCATATCTTTTTTTTGATAGACCTCGGTCAGATACGGGAGAGACGCCTGGCCAAAGGCAATGCCGATCACCGAAACCGGAAGAAGTTGCAGCCTCTGGGCAAGATAAAAGGTAGTATAGGATCCGGATTGAAGGAGTGTCGTAATCGTAAGATCAACCGTTGCGTCAATCTGGGCTGCGATCACCGTAATAATTCTGGGTACAACCAGTCTGAAAAACTCCCTCAGAGCCTTGGTAAATCTGATTATAGGCCGGTAAACAAAGCCTGATGAGAAATAAAGGGGAAGCTGCACAAGAAACAGTATCACAGCTCCGAACACTACGCCGATGATAGGCGCAAGTAGGTGAAAGCTAGGCGCAAACATGACCGTAGCCAGGATAATGACGAGATTGTATAAAACAGGCGCGATTGCAGAGGCCATGAATATCTTGTTTGCCTGACCGATGCCTGTGAGAAAGTTGCCAAGTACGAGAAAGGGCAGCTGGCCTAAAAGAAGGATGCGTGAAAAGAGAATCACCCGCGTAAGCTGGCTCGGCGAAAAACCTGGTGTGATAAACGGAAAGATCTGGTCAGCAAAAACAACCACTATAAGGATAAATCCCACAAGGCAAAGAGAGATGATATTTATGATAGAGGAAATACTCTCGTTCAGCTTCTTCTGATCGTCTTTGTACTTAATAAAAATAGGAATAAAAGACGATGTAAGGGCGCCGGTTATAAGGATTTCGAAGATGATGTCCGGGATGCGGAATGAAGCAAAAAAGACATCTAAGTCGCTTTTGATGAAATAGTTTGCCAGAGTTCGATACCGGAGGAATCCGAAAAGGCTTGATAGGACAATCATTAACGCTACTATCAGCGCCGAGGAAAGGAGAGTTCTTTGCTTGCTTAAGATAAGGTTCTTAGTGCTTATGAAAAACTTGTTCATTATGGTGATTTACGCTTGACAGCAAGCTAAAAATGGTGCAATATGGTTATATATGGTGTTTTTTGGTGAATACTTAGTTTCCTTCACCGGGACCGGCCGTGTCGTATTACCCAAAAAACTCCGCGAACTTCTTCAGGGAAACATCTTTATTGTAACAAAAGGATTTAATTTTTGTCTTGCCGGATACGACAAACGGGACTGGGAGACCAAGGCAAAGGATCTTCTAGGGGTTTCGTTACTTGAGCAGGACAACCTTGAAAAGAGACGGTTTATCTTTTCCTCTACAGCCTATATCGAGATCGACGACCAAGGCCGCTTTGTCATACCTAAAAATCTACTCTCATACGCGAAGCTCGACACAAAAGCCCTCATAGTAGGAGTGGGTGATCATTTTGAGATCTGGGATCCGCAGGAGTGGGAGAAATATGTGCGGCAGGTTAAAAGTTAGATATAAACAATGAAGTTCAGAAATATATTCGAGTACCTTTTTCCGGGCTGGAACTTTAGATATTGCGCCCTGGTCTATTAATGTGCATACGCCGGTTCTTTTACAGGAAGTCCTGGATGGGTTGGTTGTAGTCAAAGGAGGATCATACATAGATGCTACGACAGGTGAAGGTGGTCATCTAAGTAAGATCTCGGAGACTGCAGGAAAGGTTTTAGCAATAGAAGTTAATAAAGAACAGTTAGAAAGAACGAAAAGTTCTCTAAAGAGAAAAAACATTGTCTTTGTTAGAAATAATTTCATGGATATAGAGGTAACAGCACGGGAACAGGGTTTTGCGGTAGTAGACGGGGTCTTATTTGACCTCGGTCTTTCTTATTGGGAACTTTCATATCTTGAAAAAGGTTTATCTTTTACCAGACCAAATGAGCCATTGGATATGAGGCTTGGTGAGTCAGAGGAAACTGCTGCTGAAATACTGGCGAGGTCATCGGAAGATGAACTGTATGCGATTTTTTCCGAAAATTCTGAAGAGATCCGCTCACGTGCAATAGCACACATAATCGTTGAAATGAGGAAGAACCGTGCACAAAAAACAGTGCAAGACCTGACCGAAACCATCGATAAGGTTATCGGTCAACCTGATAGAAAAGTTTACGCAAGGATTTTTCAGGCTCTTCGCATGCATGTAAATCACGAAAAAGAAAATCTGACAAAAGGAATAGAAGGCGCGGTAAAACTTTTAAAACAAGGCGGAAGAATAGCGGTTATTTCATTTCACTCGGTGGAAGACAGGCTGGTAAAAAGACTTATGGAAAAAAATGGTCTCAAGCTGGTCATGAAAAAAACACCGGCTTATGGAGATCAAAAGTTTGAGCGATCAGCAACTCTAAGAATAGGAGAAAAGACATCATGAAAAGTTTACCTAGAATTTTCACAGTTGGGTTATTTTTATTACTCATCGCCGCAAACGTTTATATTTTCCTGTCAGGTATGAAGGTCAGCGAACAGATTAATTTTTTTGAGGCTCAGACTAAAAAACTCCAGCAGGAGAACATCGAACTTGAGAAAAAAGCATATGCGGCAAACTCTCTTCAACACGCAGCTTCAGTAGCTGCTGAGCTAAACTATACGAAAAAAGCGGAGCCATACTTCCTCAATAACCTCCGCTTTGCTTTGAAAAAGCAGAATTAATATGATCAAATTGCGGCTGGTATTCCTGCTTTTTGCATTCTTTTTTGCGTTGGTTATCCTGAGGCTTTTTTATATCCAGATCATCGATCCCTTGTCCTCAAGCTCAAATGAGTACTTAAAGTATAGGAAGATACTTCCTCAAAGAGGCAAGATCTTCGACCGTAATAAAGAGCCTATGGCGGTTAATCAGACCAAGTTTAATATGTACGTTGAGCCCAAAAAGATGAAGGATAAGGGACGACTGGTTGAGAAGCTTGACGATATACTCAAGATCGGAGAGGCAACTCTCGAGGCAAAGATTGATGAGTCAAAGGTCTGGGTAGCAGTGACCTCAAACCTTACGAAAGAACAAAAAGACCTCATAGAGAAGCTGAAATTTCCCGAAATAGGATTTAACGAAGACCCGCAGAGATATTATCCGGAAGCATCTTTGGCCGCACATTTAATGGGTTTTGTCGGAAAGAATGATAAGAGCGAGAATGTCGGCTACTTTGGTGTGGAAGGATACTACGATAAAGAATTAGGAGGACTGCCGGGAATCCTCAAGACAGAGCGTGATCTTCTGGGACGGGCTATCTTGCTGGGAAATCAGGAGAAGATCGAGCCGGAAAACGGACACGACATAATACTGACAATAGATAAGTCTGTACAGAAAATTGCAAAAGAAAAATTAAAGAGCGGAATCGAGCGTTATAAAGCAAAAGAAGGATGCGTCATCGTTGCCAATCCGTATACGATGGAAATTCTGGGTCTTACCTGTCTGCCGGACTTTGATGTAGAGCAGTACTACAAATTTTCAGAATCTTACTTTACCGATCATGCGATCTCCTCGATCTACGAACCAGGGTCGACCTTCAAACCTTTGGTTGTAGCAGCAGCGATTCAGGAAAAAAAGATCAAACCGGATGATTTTTATAACGAAACAGGACCGGTTCAGTTCGGCCAGTACAAGATAAAAACATGGAATGATAAATATGAGGGAAAGATCAGTATCACAAGAATTCTTGAAAAATCCTCCAACGTGGGTATGGTTTATATCGGAAAAAAACTTGGAGACAAGAATGTCCAGAAATATGTAAGAAAATATGGATTCGGAGCAAATACAGAGATCGATCTTCAAGGTGAGGCAGGAGGAGTCTTAAAGCCGGACAGTGAATGGCGGGCGATTGACTATGCTACCGCTACATTTGGCCAGGGACTGGGTGTTACCCCCATACAAATGGTAACGGCCTTTTCCTCTCTGGTGAACGGAGGGGAGTTATTAAGGCCTCATGTCGTGAAATCAATAATCGCAGGAGGGGACGAGAGACAGGTTCCGAAAAAAGAAACGGCAAAGATTCTGGATGAGAAGACATCAGAGATTATCAAGAGAATGCTGGTAAATACGGTTGAGCACGGTGAGTATAAATGGGCGAGGCCAGAAGGTTATAGCATAGGTGGAAAGACCGGTACCGCACAGATTCCGGTGCAAGGAAAATATGATCCTTCAAAAACTATAGCATCTTTCATAGGATTTGCGCCTGCAGACAGACCGAAATTCATCACGCTTGTAGTGCTTAAAGAACCAAAGACATCGATCTACGGGTCCGAAACCGCAGCTCCTCTGTTCTTCGAGATAGCCAAGGATCTTCTTGTTTACTATAATATAGCACCGACTCAATAACCGTATGTACGAACGAATGAAGCGTAAGGTTCAGCTCTTTATAAACGTATATCATCTAATAAAAGCAGGTATAGCCAACATTGTATTCGGCTTTCCCAGTAAAAAACTAAAGGTGATAGGGGTGACCGGAACCGACGGAAAAACCACCACTACATTTCTTATCTATCATATCCTTAAAAACACAGGTAAAAAGGTCTCGATGATCTCGAGTGTTTACGCGAAGATCGGTGATAAGGAGTATGACACAGGACTTCATACCACTACGCCCGATGCCGTACAGGTACAGCGGTTACTAAAAAGGGCGCTTGACGCGGGAGATGAGTATTTTGTACTTGAGACTACCTCTCATGCTCTGGATCAAAACAGGGTTGCAGGAGTACGCTTTGAGATAGGCGTAATAACAAATATTACCTCCGAGCATCTTGATTATCATAAGACACGTGAGCGTTATATCAGAGCAAAATCACGGCTTTTAAAGCAATCCTCTACCGGTTTGATAAATAAAGATGACAGCTCATATGAAGCTTTAAGGGCGTTGATTCCTGCCAGGGTCAAGCTACTGACCTACTCCCTTAAATCAAAGGCTGATTACAGCAAGAATATACAAAAAGAGCTAAAGCTCCCTTTAGCTGATTTTAATAACTACAACTACCTCGCGGCTTACGCGGTGGCAGACCGACTGGGTGTTGATTCTAAGACCTCTTTGAAGTCCATGGAATCCTTTACTCTGCCCAAGGGAAGATTGGAAGTAGTATATGATAAAGCGTTTAAGGTGATCATTGATTTTGCCCATACGGAAAATTCTCTGCGTCTTGCATTAAAGAGCATAAAAAAAGATATTGAGGCAGGAAGGTTGATTCATGTATTCGGGGCAGCAGGCTTACGAGATAGAGTAAAGCGCCCGTTTATGGGAGAGGCAAGTGCTGAGTCCTCTGACGTCGTCATTCTCACAGAAGAAGATTATCGTACCGAAGACCCGGTAAAGATCGCAGAGGAGATTGCAGATGGACTGGTTAAGCATGACTTCGGGTACGTCTATCCTGAAAAGCTTGACGGAACAAAGAAACGGTATACCGTAATTGTCGAGCGGGAAAAGGCAGTAAGTAGGGCAATCGAGATTGCACAAAAAGGCGATGTCGTGGTCCTTACCGGAAAAAGCCACGAGAAAAGTCTTGCACGCGGTACCAAAGAATATCCCTGGGATGAAAAAAAAGCAGTACTGAAATCCTTGAGTGAAAAAACAAACACTTCTTAAGCCAGAAAAGCCTTTTTATTAAGAGTGATCTTTTTTCTCTTTGAAGAAGTCGTAGTAGAGGACAGGAATAAAGAAAAGTTTTAAAGCTCCGGTAAACAGAAGTCCTGCTATGATCGCGCCACCTAATCCTCTCCAGAATGGATCGGAGATAGTGATTGGAATCAAAGCTACAATTGTTGCAAGGGAGGTAAGAAGCACCGGCTCCAGACGGCTTGCTGCAGCATCCGCTATGGAATCGTGCAGATTTATACCATGATCACGGTTCTCATTAATCTTTTCCAACACAACTATGGCATGCCTCATCACAATTCCAAAAAGAGCAAGGACTCCTATGAGGGCTGCAAATGAGAGGGGCGTTCTGATAAGCGCGAAGATATAGAATACTCCGGAGACCGATATGGGAATCATCATCATCGCAATAAATGCCTGACGGAAGGATCGAAACTCAATGACCATGGTTACGGCAATCAACAGGAATGCAACGATCATTGCCTGGAGAATAGAGGTAATAGATTTTTGGTTTTCTTCATTCACTCCTCCGGTTGCGATCGTATATCCTGGAGGAAGATTAAGCGACTCTACATACTTCAGAAGTTCTGCATTTTTCTCAGGAATATTAACTCCTTTTGTCACTCCTGCAAAAACAGATATGGTTCTTTTTTGATTCTCACGGGTGATGGTTGAAGGGTTGGTTTCTAGTTTAAATGTACCAAGAGAAACAAGCGGTACAGACCCACCTGTTCTTAACGGAATCTCAATAGCCGAAAGTTCCTCTATACTTCGGTTGTCATAGGAGTTGGTACGGAAGGTTATATCTTTTTCCTTCTCTCCGAAAAGTACGCTGTCAAGGGTGAATCCACTCGCGTACGTTCTTAACCAGAGTCCAAGTTGATCCACGCTAACGCCGTTTTTCGCAAGCTGAGTTTTGTCGGGAACAAAGACTACCTTACTGGTGCCGGTCTTAATTGACTTGTCTACGTTGACCAGCCCCGGCTGTTTTTTAAGATGGGATACCAACCTGTCTGCATATTGATTCAGGACGCCAAGATCTTCACCAAGGAGCTTAATCTGTACGTCGGCACCAGCAGGAGGTCCTCCTGAAAGCTCAACAACAGACAACTTGCCGGTTGAGTATTTAACAAACCGTTTCCGTATGTTTTCAGCAATGTCGCTTGAGCTGGGCTTGCGATTCTTGTCGTCTACGATATGGAGCGTAAATAGGATATTATTCGGACTTCTGGTACGGTTTCCTGAAGTGTCAAAGGAGTTGCCCTGTTCGGTAACCATATAGTCCAAATATTCTGTCTTGCTTAACGGAACAGATAAAGCAAGAGCCTCTTTGTTTGCAACGCTGCTATTGGTACCAGCCGGAAGCTCGACGTTTACGTAGATAAGTTCGGCATCTTCTTTGGGAAAGAACTCATTTTTAACCAGTCCAAGCGGTACCAGGAGATAGGCGATTACTGTAAAAGCTACGATTGCAATCAATGTCTTTCTGCGGGCAGATTTAGAGCGCAAGATATTTTCTATGACGACGCGGTACTCTTCACTTAGACGTTCGATATTAATTAAACCGTGGTCAGATATCTCTTTAAGTCTGGTAACTGCAGCTTTTGCCCGCGGATGTGTTTTTATAAAGTTTCGATAACCAGCTAACAGTTGTCGTCTCACCTTATAACCGATGAAAAGCAACAGTAAGCCAATAAGTATCACTACAGGCAGTAACACGTTTTTAGGCAGCACAGCTACCAAAAGGCCGATGAAAAGAACGATTCCCAAAACCCCTAGTAGGATGCGTACTCTTCTGGGAAACTCCGGCTTCAAAAAGACGATCATAAGCGGAATTGTGATCAGTACTGCAATCAACGTGGATAGTATCATCGAAGTTGTTACGACGATAGGGATCGACTTAATAAACTCTCCGATGATGCCGGTTGAAAGAAGAAGCGGCACAAATCCCCAGATCGTAGTAATTGCCGAAGACCACAAAGGAACTATGAAGTCGCGCCAGACCATAACACCGGTTTGATACGGGGTGAAGTTTCCTGTTTTGTAGTAGCGCGTCATTGCCGCAACCACCACAATGGTGTCGTCAATAAGAATTCCCAGGGTAAGAAGAAATGAAAAGACAGTCAAAAAGTTCAGGGTATATCCCAAAGCCTGAATCACTGCAAGTGTGGAAAGGAAGGTCAGAGGTACCGTAATGTTTGAGATGATTCCCTGCCGGAGTCCTAAGAAAATAAACAGAAGTATGAAGACAAGAACGATGGTATTGCTGAACTCACGGTACAGATCGCCGAACTGTTTATTAATAAGGTCATTGGTGTTTTCGATGGTTGAGAGCTTGAACTCATCGTTATGTTTTTTTAGCTCTGTCTGTACTACTTTATCGGTTTCCTTGAACGCACGGTCGATATTGACATTTTTCTTTTTAAAGACAAAGAACTGGACGGTTTGGGCTGGTTTGTTTTTTTTAAGTGAAAAGTAGGAGTTTTGCTGACCGCTTGCAGACCGTTCAGAGACTGTAGCAATGTCTCCCAGCCGTACGTTTGCAGTACCGGTCTGAATAATCAGATTTCGTATATCCTCCACAGAAGTAATCTCGCGGTTGATGGTCAAAGAAAAGGACGAACTGTTAGAATTTACCTGTCCGGCCGGAAGCGCTTTTGCCGCACTTTTAACAAGCTGAGATAATGAAAGCGGATCAAGGTTGTAGTCTTGAGCTTTTTTTAGATCAACGATAATCTCGATTGTCTGGCTGTCAAGACCGGTGTTTTGAACGCGGTCAACCTGAACTACATCCTCGATCCTGTCTTTCAGATCGGTTGAAAAACGCATCAAGGAAGCGACATCTGATTTTGAGGTAAGTGCAAAGGTCCAGAATGGTTGATCCTCAAAATCAAGTAGTTTGACTGCAGGTGTGTTTGCGTCATCAGGAAGATTGCTTACCGAATCAACGGCTTTTTGCACATCATTTAAAGCCTCATCGCCACTGACACTTGAAAAAAACTGAATCTGGATATTGGAGTTGCTCTCCTGAGAGGTTGAGTTCATCGTATCAATCCCCTCGACATTTCCTATCTCCCGCTCAAGCGGAACGGTTATTAACGATTCCACATCCTCCGGTCCTGCTCCAGGCAAAACAGTATTGATGTTTATGATCGAGATATTGATCTCTGGATTAAGTCTTCTGGGAATGCTTACAAAGGCAAAGATTCCCAGAATTACAATTACGATTATCAAAAGAATTGGTATACGAAGATTCTTGAGATACTTTCCTGCAAGACTGTTGTTAAGCTTGGAGTCGTACCGGAGCTGGCTCAAATAGGAAGCTTTCTTTGCCATAAGAGTTATTGAACGGCTATCGGGTCGCCTGCGATAATATTCCGGTTAAGTATGATCTGGTCCTGAGCGCTTAGTCCTCTTTTAACTTCAACAAAGCTTCCGAATACTTCGCCAAGTTCGATTGTCTTAGTCTGCGCCATTCCTTTTTTGGCAACGAATACATAGTTTTGGTCTTTGGTTTGGTAGACCGCGTCAATAGGAAGAAATGGAAAAGCAGATACTTCAGCTGTTTGTTCAAGCGGAAGATCGATCGTAACATGGCCTCCCTCGGTAACGAGTCTTATATATTTGTCCGGAATGGTAAAGTAGACAGCGTAGAGAGCACCTTGAACTGCGTCTTGAGTTACATAAAAGGGTTTTTCCTGTATAACCTTGTCCTTGAGATGGAGTGTGGCCGGTTGTTCTATTGAGATCACCGCAGCTATATCCGCAGAGACATATGCGACCGCGGTAATAGGATCTTTTGGAATTTCCTGGCTTATGACCATCAGCTCCTGTCCGGGATTTACAGCCTGTCCGACCTTTACCGATACGCTTTCCACGACACCGTTAAACGGAGCAGATGGGTAGGCCATAGCCTCGGTTACCTGTGACAGTTGCACCTGAGTCATCTGTGTTTCGCGCGTAAGATCAAGCCCCTTATTTTGAATATCAAGCTGAAGATTAGTGACATCTTTTTGCACTTTGGACAGGTCGGTTTCTTTACTGAACTTATTAAGCTCGTTTGCAAGATCCCGCTGTTTTCCAATAAGATCTTTTTGCTGCTGTTCGGTATCGAGTGTATTTTGGTATTGCAGCTGGGCAAGTCTGGTCTGAAGGGCTGGAGCACTTCCTCCTTGATAATTGGTTGATAGATATGCAAGAGTCTGTCCACGGTAAAACGCAGCTCCTTCTTGTTTCACACTTTGGACTACGCCACCGGTCAATGCAGTAATATGAATTGCACCTGATTTCTTAATCTTTCCCTGAAGGGTTAGGTGTGGAGTTTTCCCAACAGAGTAGATCTGAACCTGTTTTACCTGAGCGACTTCCTTTTTTTCAGCCTGTTTAGGAGCTCCAAGCACATTACTTAGTACGATCAAAGCCAGGAGTAATCCGAGTGTGATGAAGAAGCTTGCAAAAGGCTTTTGACCTAAGAATTTAACACTTTTCTTATAGGTCTTTTTTCCCTTGCCTTTTGCTTCACCTAGAAACCGTTTTGCACGCTTAAACATGGGTGTATTATACAGCAAAAATAGCCTTAATTCAACCTAAACCATCATCTTACAATCAAAGTTAGCTTATAGTATAATATCTGAATGAGAGTTGAAAGAGAAATAGTTCCTGAAGAAAAGACTCAGATGGTCAGTGGCATTACTGTCGCTAAAGTTCTAGAGATTGTATATAGTCGTAACCGATTCGCTATAAAAGAAAACAAACACTTTGCAAAAAAAAATGGAATAGGATTCATCCAATCAACGTGCTTACAAGCAAGACTCGACGCGGGGGAAAATATTAGCATTATTGCATACCAATTAGGCGGCATGTTTTATTGCCATTCTCTTATTGAAGAAGCAAAGCGCCAAGGTACAGATCGTCCGTATCTTGATGGTGACACTGTCAGGTTTTATTTTATACAGCTAGCAGAGACAAGTGGAGATGAAAGAATATTCCAGCAATTGCGAAATGCAACGGCAATAATGGAAGCTGTAAAAAAGACTGATGCCAACGAAATACTAATTGACGCTAGAAGTAAGGACGATGCAGAATTAAACGCATTGTTAGCAGAGGATTTGAACGCAAGATATAGATCTTTTCCAGCATTCGAAAGCGGTTTTTATGCGGTTTCAAGTACCGTAGTTCCAAATCACCTAGGTACAGGACTCGATATGGATATAGAAATGACTTCTCTTATAAAAGGTGCGTCGGATGTGAGGACTTTTTTTGTAACAAACGCTCATATGAGACATGGATTATCTGAAATTTCGGACCCTTCTGCTTTTACGGACTAACGACTTTTAGTTTCGTTATAATCGAAGCATGGATCTTTCTAAAAAAAACCATATTTTTCTCGTTGGAATAAAAGGCGTAGCAATGGCAGGGCTCGCTGTTATCTTCAAAAAAATGGGCAAAACAGTCAGCGGCGCAGACACGGATGAGGAACAAATTACCGACGAACTATTAAATAAGCACGGAATCGAGCATGAAATTGGGTTTGATCATCTTTCGGAAGGGGCTGATCTTGCGATCTATTCTGCAGCACACGCCGGCGCGGACAACCCACTGGTTAAAAAGGCAAAAGAACTGGGGATTGATACGATCAACCAGGCTCCACTACTGGGATCATTAATGAGCCTGTTTAAGACTAGTGTGGCTGTAACCGGTACTCACGGAAAAACTACAACCAGCGCGCTTCTTTCATATGCATTGATTAATCTCGGTGTATTTCCAAGTTATCTCGTAGGAGCACCATCATTCTCAGGAAAAGACGGGGCTGATTATTCAAAAACCGATTTTTTTGCGGTGGAAGCGGATGAATACGCTGTAGACCCGCCGGATGACAAAACCGTGAAATTTTCCTTTCTTAATCCACGCTTTGTACTTATAACAAACATCGATTTTGATCATCCCGATGTTTTTGATTCTCTGGACGAAGTAAAGAAGCAGTTCTCCAACTTTTTAAAGGACAAGGACGTAATCGTGTGTGCAGATGACGTAAATTTAATGAGTGTCGCAACAAGAACTCATACGAAGACCTTGAAAACATTTGGATTTGACGCAGGAGCAGATACGAGAATAGGAGCTGTTACCGCAGTCCAAGACAATACTACTTTTGAACTTTTTGAAAAGAACCATTCCTTAGGTGTATTCAGTATTAAATTATTTGGCAAGAAAAATATCTCTAACGCGGCAGGCGTTGTTGCAACTCTTCTAAGCTTGGGCTTCAAGGCCGATGATATTAAAAATGCCATAAAGGATTTTTCAGGAGTAAAGAGAAGGTTTGAACAAAAAGCACTGATCGGAGATATCTACCTTTTTGATGATTATGCACACCACCCTGTGGAGATAGAAGCTGCTATTGAAGCTACACGTTCACGTTTTCCGGATTACAAGATCGTAGTTTTATTTCAGTCTCATACCTATTCACGGACGAAGGCGCTTCTTAAGGATTTTGCAAAAAGTCTGACAAAGGCCGATTATGCTATCGTTGCTCCTATTTTTTCTTCTGCGAGAGAAAATAAAGAAGATTTTAAGGTAGGGCCCGAGGATATTGAAGCTGAAGCAAAAAAAGAAAAGTCCGGACATGTTGTGGCAGCTACAAGCATGGAAGACGTTCTTGTAAAATTAAAGCCGGTTTTAGCCTCAAAACAGGTCATTTTCACCATGGGAGCAGGGTCCATTTATCAGCTTGAAAATGATATAATTAAGATGCTTAAAAATACTACTGCAACAAGCTAAATATGATAGACAGCCGGATACAAAATGACGCGAATCTTTTTCTGCACAACACGCTTAGAATGAAATCAACAGCTCAAAATTTTTTCATAGCCAAATCCAAAGAGGATTTAATAGAGGCAGTCAAACATGCCCATTCCCACAAAATTCCGTTGTTCATTATCGGGGGCGGTTCAAATATCGCACTTGCAACAAAAAAAGTAGAAGGATTGGTTGTAAGAAATCTTTACATGAAGAGCGAGATAGTTAAAGAAGACGATAAAGAGGTGGAACTTAAGGTCTCCTCGGGTTATCCCGTGACGAAACTGATTAATGAAAATATCGAAGATGGGTATTCCGGACTGGAGTTTCATCTGGGACTTCCCGGTACAGTCGGTGGCGCAATCTACATGAACTCCAAGTGGACAAAACCGGTCTGTTATTTTGGCGACCCGCTCATCTCAGCCGAAATAATCGATAAGGAAGGAACGATAAAAACCGTCGAGAGAAGTTATTTTGATTTTGCGTATGACTACAGCGCTATCCAAAAAACAGGAGAACTGGTGCTGGACGTAATATTCAAACTTAAAAAGATCGATCCCAAAACAGTCGCTCAAAATGCCAAAGACGCACAGGAATACCGGAATACCACCCAGCCGCACGGGGTAGCATCAAGCGGATGCTTTTTTCAAAATATCACAGAAGAAGAGATGAAGAAGATCGGAGTCTCTACACAGTCAGCTGGAAATTTGATTGATAAGTCAGGACTAAAAGGATTCAAACTAGGAAGTTTTATAGTCTCGCCCGATCATGCAAACTTTGTAATAAATAACGGAGAGGGAAATCCTGAAGACCTTGTAAAATTGTTAGAGCTCATGAGAAATAAAGTCAAGGAAAAATTTGGAATAGAGCTAAGACACGAAGTTGTAGTAAAAAACTAAGATGGAAGACGCATTTATCATCCAGGGTGGAAATACGCTGAAAGGCGAGATTGTCCTTTCCGGGGCAAAAAACGTTGCGCTGAAAACAATCATAGGAGCACTTCTTTTTGATTCGAAGGTTGTCCTAAAAAACGTACCACGCATAGGAGACGTTATAGAACTTCTGCACCTTATCAAGAAGCTCGGAGCCCGTGCAGAGTTTATTGATAAAAACACTCTTGAGATCGATGGAAGAAAGCTTGAAAGCAATAAAGTAGATCTTCTTCATGGATCAAAGATCAGGGTTTCTTTTATGCTGTTTGCACCCCTTCTTCATAAATTTAAGGAGTGTTATATACCTAATCCAGGGGGATGCCGTATCGGTGAAAGGCCCATCACCAGAATCACAAAAGGCATGAGAAGCTTTGGAATCAAGGTTGCGTATGACACCAAAAACGGATACTAAAAAGCCACGATGCCGACTACTCCCAAAGGGAGCTACCGCTTTGAAAAGCCTTCACACACCGGCACGGAACTTCTAATACTGTTTGCCGTACTGGGTGACAAAAGCGCTGTTATCGAGAATGCAGCAAACGAACCGGAGATAGACAGGTTGATCTCTTTTCTGAACAAAGGTGGAGCAAAGATAGTACGCAAAGGAAAAACAATTACTATCACTTCTGTAAAAAAACTAATGCAAGAAGAACCATATTCCATCCCATCAGACAGGAACGAAGCCGTTACGTTTGCAGTACTTGCGGTCACCTCAAAAGGAGATATAACCGTCGGACCGATATCAGAGGAGGTTCTAAAGGTTTTCTTGGATAAACTAAAGCTTGCAGGCGCAGGTATCGAGAAGCTTCCCGATAAACGGATCCGTTTTTTCTATGACGGAAAAATAAATCCGGTTAATATTACTACCGACGTTCACCCACATTTCATGACTGATTGGCAGGCAAACTGGGCTGTTTTGATGACTCAGGCAAGAGGAACCTCGGTGATTCATGAAAAACTGTTCACCGGAAGATTCGGCTACGCCTCGGAACTTAAAAAGCTTGGAGCTGACATAGAATTCATCGAAAAAAAAGTTTCGGATCCGCAGAAATTCTATCATTTTAAATATGAAAAAAGAAAAAACTACCGGCAGGTCATACGGATAAGCGGGCCGAAGGAATTGCATAACGGAGTACTCACGGTGACGGATCTTCGTGCCGGGGCGACGGTAGTAATAGCATCTCTTATTGCGAAAGGGGAGTCGATCGTCGAGGGCGCATCAACATTTGAAAGAGGGTATGAAGACTTTCCGGAAAAGATAGCGGCACTCGGCGGCAGGATCAGACGGGTGTAATTATGTTACAATAGTTAGGACCTTGTTATGATAAAGAGGCATACGATAAGCTTTAAACACGCATTTGTAGGACTTGCATGGGTTTTAAGAACACAGCCGAACTATAAGTTCCATATTACGCTCTCACTTCTTAGCATCTTGGGGGCATGGTTTTTCAGGATTACACACATTGAGTTTATAATCATCCTCACACTGATCACCATGGGATTTGTAATAGAGACGATTAACACAGGAATAGAGGCAACTACAGACGCCATAGACAGAAAAATTAGAGAAGATATTAAAATAGCTAAAGACGTTTCGGCAGCGGCAATGCTTATTTTTGCAGCAGGGTCTCTTCTGATCGCCAGCATGATTTTTGTACCGAGAATCCTTTTTTTACTCGGTTATTAAACAGGATTTATTATGTCCGTCTATTTTTTTGCACTACTGGTTTCGTTTGCACTAAACGCAATATTCATTGTGCCGTTTATCGATTTTTTATATAAGTTAAAGTTCCAAAGAGCTCATCAACAGACAAAAGATGCCTTCAATACAGCGACCCCGATATTTGATAAGTTTCACTCGCACAAAGCAGGGACTCCTGTAGGAGGAGGCGTACTTACAGTCGCCACCACCGTTCTTTTATACTCGGCACTGCTTCTTCTATTTGTTGCCTTTGGCCAGCCGTTGCAGTCAAACTATCCCTCGGTAGCAGCAGAGATAAAGATCATACTTTTTTCCTTTGTGAGCTTTGCCTTGCTGGGCGTCTACGATGATCTAAGCAAAATCTTCTTCTGGAAAAAACATCAGTTTTTTGGTCTCCGCATGCGCCACAAACTGGTTTTTGAGACCATACTTGCTTTTATAATCTCCTACTGGTTATTTACAGAGCTTAAAATCGACATAGTTCATATACCTTTTTTAGGCGTCTTTGAACTCTCGTATTTTTACATTGCATTTTCTACCTTCATTATCGTCGCATTCGCAAATGCCGTGAATGTTACGGATGGATTGGATGGACTGGCATCCGGCGTGCTTTTGATCGCTCTTTCTGCTTTATGGATTATTGCCGGTTCGATCATCGATGTGCCCACGTCCTTGTTTATCGGAATCTGGCTGGGGGGCTTAATCGCATTTTTATACTTTAATATCTGGCCTGCGCGATTATATCTTGGTGATACCGGAGCATTGTCGTTTGGTGCTACGTTTGCGGTGATAGGATTAATCCTTGGAAAAGTATTTACGTTGGCGATAATAGGAGGAATCTTCGTTATCGAGATCGCAAGTTCGTTGGTGCAGCTTGTAGGAAAGAGGTTTCTAAAACGGAAGATCTTTCCGGTTGCGCCTCTTCATCTCTGGCTTCAATCAAATGGCTGGGAGGAGCCGAGAATCGTCATGAGATTCTGGGTGATCTCACTTCTTTTTGTAATCTTTGGTCTCATGGTTGCATTTATGAAATAATGTATTCATGAGAGAAGATATCCGCCAAAAACTTGAGACAGACTTTAAAGGGAAAAAGGTCTTGATCGTAGGACTTGGTCTTCAAGGCGGAGGAATTGGACTCACGCGATTTCTTTCAAAGATAGGCGCCATCGTAACAGCAACTGATCTTAGGGATGAGAAAGAGCTTTCTTTATCAATCGGTGTATTAAAAGGAAGCGATGTTATTTATAAACTAGGTCGACACGACACTGACGATTTCCTAAACTCTGATTTTATATTCAAAGGGCCGTCTGTCCCATGGGACCTGCCCCAGATACTTGAAGCTCAAAAAAAAGGAGTAAGAGTAGATATGGAGATTTCGTATCTCGCAACCTTCCTTTCAAAGCAGATGATCGGGATAACAGGGACCCGGGGAAAATCCACCACTACGCAAATGATCTTCGAGATCTTACAATCTGCTGGAAAAGACGTGCTTTTAGGCGGAAATGTCCGAAACATATCTACCATAGAACTGCTGCCAGAGATGTCAGAAAAGTCAATCTTGCTCCTTGAGCTTTCTTCATGGCAGCTCTCCGGATTTAAAAGACACAAGGTCAGCCCCCATATATCGGTATTTACATCGCTCTATCCGGACCATCTCAATTACTACAAAACAATGGATGAATATTTCTCAGACAAAGCAGCGATATTTCAATTTCAGAATGAGAACGATGTACTTATCGCCCACGAATCATTAAAAGGGAGAATGAATGAGCTGAAATCCAAGGTCACATTTTACTCTGTATATGACGGTAATTTATTGATACGTGGCCGACACAATAAAGAAAATGCTGCAGCAGCAAAGCTTGTGGCAAAATCGTTGGGAGTAGAAGAAGCTCAGATACAAAGCGTGCTTTCTCAGTTCAAAGGCATACCCTATCGACAGGAAAGTGTAAGGAAGACCGGCGAAATAGAGTTTATAAACGATACTACCTCCACCACTCCTGTTTCTACCATGAAGGCGGTAGAGACGTTTGGCGATAATCCCACCGCTCTTATAATTGGAGGAACCTCAAAAAAACTACCGTACGACGAGCTTATTGGCGCACTTGATAAGGTGAAGAAGATCATTCTTCTGAAAGGCACATTTACCGATGAGATTGAAGATAAACTTCGAAAACAATACGGAGAAAAGGTAGGCAAAACTCATGACAATTTACCAGATGCCGTGAATGAAGCATACGAACAGGTCAGGAACGAGAAAAAGGCTTTTGTACTTTTTTCACCGGGAGCGGCATCGTTTGGGATGTTCAGAAATGAGTTTCATAGGGGAGAAGAATTTAACAAAATAGTCCAGGATCTACCGTAGATTGTCTTTCTTCTGATTTCAAACTACAATTAAATAATGAGGATTAAGAAAGCGGTGGCAACCAAAAAGCTGTCTACACTCTTTTTTATTCCGTTCATACTTTCGTTCATCGGACTTTTTTTTGTTTTCGAAGCTTCCTCGGTCCGCAGTTTCAGCGAGGTTGGAAACAGTTTCCATTATTTCAAGCTTCAGTCGCTTTGGATCGTGCTTGGAATAGCTACGATGTTTTTTCTCTCTTTTTTCGACTACCACAGATTTTATTATTTATCTTTTCCTTTGATGATGATTAATATAGTGCTTCTCATGGTCGTGCTGATACCTGGGATCGGCTCCTCAGCCGGAGGAGCCAGGCGCTGGATAGACTTCGGGATCATTAACTTTCAGCCTACAGAGATAGCAAAATTCAGCGTCATTATATATCTGGCATCATGGTTTATTCATAGAGAAAGAAAACGTTTCTTTTCGTTTGTTTCACTCTTAGGCGTCCTTATCTTTTTAATCATCCTTCAGCCTGATATGGGCACAGCAATCATTGTGTTTGCCTTGAGTATTGTCATATATTTTTTGGCAGGTGTGGAGCTTTCCTATCTGATTCTTCTGCTTCCGGTTTCGGTTGTGGGTTTTCTGCTTTTAATCAAGACCTCTCCCTACCGTTTCCGCCGTTTCAGCGCCTTTCTCAACCCTTCATCAGATCCTCTGGGAATCGGATATCACGTGAATCAAATACTGATTTCCCTTGGAAACGGAGGACTATTAGGTCTGGGTTTCGGCGCCTCGCGACAAAAATATCTTTTTCTTCCTGAAGCCCACACAGACTCCATATTTGCGATTATCGGGGAAGAGTTTGGTTTTATCGGAGGATTTCTTTTGATCTTTGCATTTTTTGCTCTTTTATATTACATCTACCGGGTTGCTGCTGGTGCACCTGACCGATATGGAAGACTTCTTGCCGGAGGAGTCTTAGCTTACTTTGCGCTTCAGACCGTCATTAACTTTGGCGGTATGGTGGGTCTGATGCCTCTGACCGGAGTGCCGCTGCCTTTTATATCCTATGGAGGTTCAAATCTTTTAGTATCTTTTGCTCTTTTGGGAATCTTAATTAATATTGCAAGAAAAACTAAAAAGATTTAAAGTAAAATTATTCAAGACGCAATGAAGATTCTCATAACAGGCGGTCATGTCACTCCGGCGCTTGCTGTCATCGAGGAATTAACAGGCCATAGTATCGTCTTTGTCGGACGAAAATATGCCTTGGAAAGCGAGCAGACTCTCTCGTTTGAATATAAGGAAATTACCAAAAAAAAGATAAAGTTTTACAATCTTATCACCGGGAAGTTTAACAGGGGTCAGTTTCTTTTTAACCTTAAAAGCGCTTTCAAACTTCCTTACGGATTTTTCCAGGCATATCAGATCTTGTTTTCCGAGAAGCCGGATGTCGTACTCACATTTGGAAGCTATCTGGCTATTCCTGTAGCTCTTGCTGCTTTTACTCTTGGGATTCCGCTCTATCTTCATGAACAGACAAGTGTGCCCGGGCGCGCAGCGAGGATAATCGGAAGACTATCAAAGACCGTATTTGTTTCGTTTCCAGACGCCGCTGCCTTTTTCCCCAAGGAAAAGACGCTGCTTACAGGAAATCCTATTAGAACGAATGTTCTGAAGATCATAAAAAAACCGTTTGTGGTGCAGACAGATCTTCCGGTGCTATACATCACCGGCGGATCCCTTGGTTCACACAGCATCAATCTTCATATCGAAAAACTACTGAAAAAACTGCTTCCAAAATATACAGTAATCCATCAGGTGGGTGACACCAAGCAGTACGACGACTTCGAACGCCTGTCGCAGATAAAGGGAAAACTACCCAACAGCTTAAGACGGCGCTATATCCTGCGAAAACACTTTTCAGAGGACGAGGTCGGCTACGTATATTTGACATCAGATATAGTCGTCGGAAGAGCCGGAGCAAATACTTTTTTTGAGGTCATGGCGCTTGAAAAACCAGCAGTCTTTATACCTCTTCCATGGTCTGCAGAAAAAGAACAACAAAAACAAGCCGAGATATTTAAGGGAGCCGGAGTAGGTGAAGTATTTTCGCAGATGGAGCAGAGCAATCTCCTGGAAAAAGAGATTGAGAAACTAATAACACATCTTTCCCAGTACCGCTCAAACTTTAAAAATTTAAAGAGACTCTACAAAGAAAATGCCGCAAGATCAATCGCCACGGAAATCCTCAAAAGTTAACTGGACCTCTGTTTTTTTCTTTCTGACACTGATCATTACAGTAACAGCGCTTTATTTTTTTTCTCAAAGGTTTACCATAAAAAAAATCGAGATATCTTCCCCGGATCTAAGATTGAAACTTCTCGGCACAGAAAATTTTTATGATAAAAATCTTTTCTTTCTTAAGAACGAAGAGATAAAAAAAGTTCTAATCGAGGCAAATCCACAGCTAAAAGAAGTCAGGGTCGAAAAAATCTATCCGGACGATCTGCGGCTTACGGTTTCGTACGATCAAAGCATCTCGGCCCTTGCTGTTGATCAGGGCTACTTCCTTCTGTCTCCTCAGGCAAGAATAATATCAAAGATAAAGCAAAAGCCGCTAAGCATTCCTGTAATCAACTACTATCAAAAACTTCACTATACGTCATATCAAACAGGTGATGAAATAGATCTTAAGGATATCGCCACTGCTTTATTTTTTCTTCAAAAAACACAGGATCTGGGACTTAAGACCGTAAGTATTGATATTAACGGCTTCAATATGATACGATTACAGTTAGCAAACAAAATGATACTTTTTACAACAGAAAAAAGTATTCAAGACCAGAATTATCAATTGGAAACTCTGATCCGTCAGTTTAAGGTTGAAGGACGTGATTTTAAATCTCTGGACTTTCGTTTTGACAAACCCATTGTCATATTACAGTAAACTATGGCTGAAAATTTAATCTGCGGTATTGACATCGGCAGTACTAAAATAGCGACAGTGGTCGCCATTCAGACAAATGAGGAAGAAGATCTAAGAATAATCGGATTTAATTCGACCAGATCGCGTGGAGTCAAACGTGGGTTGATCATTGATATAGACCAGGTTACTGCGGCGGTTGAGGAAAGCGTCGAAAAGGCGGAAAGAATGGCAGGCCACAAGATAAGCCATGCCTTTACCTCGGTTGGAGGACCACACATATCTTCTTTAAATTCGCACGGAGTCGTAGCTGTCTCAAATCCGCAAGGAGATATCGCAGATATTGATATAGAGCGGGTTGTCGAGGCAGCACGGGCGATCTCACTTTCCACGACAAGACAGATAATAGAGGTGCTTCCCAGAGAGTATATGGTTGACGGCCAGCCCGGGATTAAAAACCCAAACGGCATGAGCGGAGTCCGGCTTGAGGTTGATACGCACCTGATTACTGCATCAATCACAAACCTGAAAAACATAGACCGTTGTTTATCGGATCTTGGAATAGAAAATGATGGCTTTATCTTCTCCGGACTTTCATCTGCAGAAGCGGTCTTAACAGATACGGAAAAAGAACTGGGAGCTGTCCTGGTGGATATCGGCGGTGGCAAGACCGATATCTGCCTCTATGCAGACGGAGCCCTTGCATACTCAAGCTCGATTCCTGTCGGGGCAAGACATATTACCAATGATATTGCCGTTGGATTGCGTGTTTCTTTGGAATCTGCTGAAAAGATCAAGTTATTACTAAGTAAAACCCTGCGCTTATCTCAAGGAAAAGATGCCAAGAAGCCGGAATCTCTTCCTTTGGCTGATCTTAATCTGCCCGAGGATGTAAGTGATGTATCACCAAAAACCTTGATAGATAATATAATCGGCGCCCGATTGGAAGAGATCTACCGTTTGATCGGTGAGGAGGTCGAAAAGAGTGGTTTTAGCCAAAATATTCCTTCGGGACTGGTTATCACAGGCGGAGGAGCACACACCGTGGGAATAGTCGAGGTAGGGAGAAAAGTGATAGGATTGCCGATAAGAGTCGGTATTCCGACACGCATCGTAGGGCTTCTGGACGAGATTCTTGATCCTCAGTATGCATCCACCGTGGGTTTGATTTTATGGGGGAGAAAAAATATAATAGAGTACGAATCGGGTCTTAAGAAGTTCAATAAGATCTTTAAGGACTTCTCGATAGACAGCTCGATCTCAAAAGTTAAAAATCTGGTAAAGCAATTTATACCCTAAATGTTAGTTAAACCACGTGCAGGTCAACCTGCAAAGATCAAGGTAGTCGGAATCGGAGGAGGCGGAGGAAATGCAATCTCCTCGATGATCAAGGACGGAGGGATTCCCGGCGTGGAGTTTGTGGTGGTTAATACAGATGCCCAAGCACTTCTTCATCATAAAGCAGAGACTAAGATACAGATTGGTGAAAATCTGACCCGTGGTTTGGGATCAGGTGGTGATCCGCACATAGGGCGGCAGGCTGCAGAAGAGTCAAGGGAGCGTCTTAAGGAAGAGCTTGAGGGTGCAGATATGATCTTCATAACTTCAGGTCAAGGTGGTGGAACAGGAACAGGGGCTTCCCCTATCATTGCTGAGATTGCTCAGGAAAGCGGTGCTCTTACAGTCGCAGTAGTCACTAAGCCGTTTGATTTTGAAGGTTCAAAACGAAAAATCCTTGCAGAACAGGGAACTCATGATCTTCAGGACAAAGTCGATACATTGATCATTGTCCCAAACCAGAAAATACTTCAGATCGTAGACAGAAAAACATCAATAGTTGATGCTTTTAAAAAGATTGACTCGGTTCTGCACCAGGGCGTAAAGGGAATTGCAGAATTGATTACAATCCCCGGCTTAGTGAATGTGGATTTTGCCGACGTTAAGACCATTATGCAGAATGCCGGCACAGCGCTCATGGGAATCGGAGTTGGAAGCGGAGACAAACGCGCTATGGAGGCGATACGTCAGGCTATATCTTCACCTCTTCTTGATGTTTCTATCGAAGGATCCAAAGGAGTCCTCTTCAACGTTGTTGGTGGCCCTGATCTTTCCATGACAGAGGTTGACGAAGCTGCATCGATTATTGCAAAGACCGTTGATCCTGACGCAGATATCATCTTCGGCGCAGTTATTGATGACACGATGATCGACCAGATAAAGGTAACGTTAATTGCGACAAAGTTTGACGAAAGTAAGCTTAAGATGTTTAAGTTCCGATCCGAGCCGAAGGCGCAAAAGACCGAGAAGCTGGGAGAGGAAGAAGAAAAGAAAATAGAGGACATAAGCGACCTTACTCCTAAAGACGATCTTGCGGACGAAGAGCTTTTTGAAGAAGAGTCTGAATTCGACATTCCGGCCTTTCTACGTAAAAAACAGAGCTAACAGACGTGCTATAATACTTGCTTCATGTCACCAGAACGGACTTTGCCTACTGATGAAAAAGACTTCTCCATACATGGCTCAGAATCATGGAAAGAAATTTTTGGAGAGGGAATTTTGCCATCTCCTGTTCGATTTGTAGTATTAAACACCCACTCCTTTCCAATCTTTGAGGATTTCCTCCCAGAATACTTAGCGGAAGAGAAAATTTTGGTTTCTAAGATCGAAGGAAGTCCCTTATTTTTTTACTACAGGAAAATGAAAGAAAGAATGGCCGAAACCCAATTTGATGTAAGAGTTGATCGGGTACCAGACGTGAAAGATCAATGGGAAGTATGGGTTCCCGATTTCGAAAATCCTACAGTGCCTGCAGCCTTAGGAGTTTATTTTAAAGAAGGTGAAACTGGCGTAAGATCGAGAGATAAAAAAATACTACCAATTAATGCACGCGTTTTAATAATAGGTGTACCGTTTATTGACAGATCAGACACCCAATTATTTCCCATAGAAGGTATTACTCTAGCGAATCCATTTGAACGAAGTCTTTCTTCCGGCGAAGAAACAAAGTTTCAAATAATAGGAATCGGTTCACAAAGATAGCTTCATTGAGTTTGCCTCAGCCATCAACTATAATTTTCGAATATGTTTAAGCCCGTTGAATCGGTCCCTGATTTTGCAAAAATAGAAGAAAATATATTGGAATTTTGGAAAAAAAATAAGGTTTTTGAAAAATCCGTAGAACAACGTCCTGCTCATAAACGCTGGACATTTCTCGACGGTCCTCCTTTCGTAACAGGCTCTCCTCACTATGGTTCTCTGCTCTCCAGTCTTCCAAAAGATTTATTCGGACGATACTGGACGATGAAAGGCTATCGCGTACGTCGAGTCTGGGGATGGGATGGCCACGGACTTCCTATTGAAAATAAGGTTGAGGGAGAGCTCAATATCAAAAGAAAAAAAGATATAGAAGAGAAAGTCGGAGTAAAGAAGTTTATAGAAGAGTGTAAAAAATACGTGAAGGTCGTCTCGGCAGAATGGGAATGGTATATCGAGCACATCGGAAGATGGGTGGATTTTAAAAATGCCTACAAAACATGGGACCCCGATTACATGGAGTCTGTGATGTGGGTATTCAAGCAGATGTATGAAAAAGAATTAATTTACAAAGGATTGAGAGTCTCATTGTACTGTCCTCACTGTGCCACTCCGATCTCAAACTTTGAGGTTGCGATGGATGCGGAAAATTACAAAGATGTGACCGAGTCAGGCACAACCTATAAATATCTTCTTAAAGACGAAGAAAACACATTTCTGCTAGCCTGGTCTACCACTCCTTGGAATAAGATTGTTACACCTGCACTTGCCGTAAATCCAAAGCTGACTTACCTAAAGGTTAAGCAAGGTAAGGAGTTCTATATTCTCGGGGAAAAGACTGTGAAGATACTTGACGGAAAATATGAAGTTGTTGAGAAGCTAAAGGGATCCAAGCTTGTTGGCCGAAAGTTTGCTCCCCACTACGACTTTTACAAGATAGAAAAAGGAAAACGCGCATTCGAAATCCTTGGAGGAGACTTTGTCACCGAAGAAGAGGGTACCGGTGTTGTAACGCTAGCGGTTTACGGAGAAGAGGACCTGGACATAATGCAAAAGGAAAATATTCAGTTGGTGTTCCACGTTGATGAGGAAGGAGTAATAAAATCTAATGTGCCCCAGTTTGGAGGCATGTTTTATCTGAAAGCCAATAAGTCGGTAAACGAGGATCTTAAAAAAAGAAATCTTATATACAAAGATGAACAATATACCCACAATGTAGCTCACTGCTGGAGATGCGGCACCAGATTGTTCTTCAATCCACTCACCGCGTGGTTTGTAAACGTACAGAAAATAAAGCCTAAGATGAAGAAGACAAACGAGAAGATTAATTGGTACCCCGGACATTTTAAAGAAGGACGTTTCCTAAAAAGTATGGAGCACGCTCCCGACTGGAATATTTCAAGAAATAGATATTGGGGAAGTCCTGTTCCTGTATGGGAGTGTGAGTGTGGAGAGCGATTTGTGCCGGGATCAATTTCAGAGCTTGAAAAGGCGAGCGAAAGAAAAATCTCAGATCTTCATAAACCTGAAATCGACGAAGTTATCGTTAAATGTAAAAAATGCGGAAAAGACGCAAGACGTACTCCCGAAGTACTTGACAGTTGGATTGAAGCAGGATCAGCATCCTTTGCCGAGAGGCACTTTCCGTTTAATAAAGAAGAAAAACTTGAAGACTTTTTTCCGCCGGACTTTATAGCAGAATATACAGGCCAGATCAGGGCATGGTTTTACGTGCTGCATGTAATTGGTACCGCGCTATATGACTCGCCTGCTTTTAAAAACGTTTCTGTTACCGGTGTTATCTTGGGAACAGACGGAAGAAAGATGAGCAAGAATTATAAAAATTACCCTGATCCGAAAGAAATGCTCCAAAAATATGGAGGGGATGCACTTCGTCTATACCTTCTGGGAAGTCCTGTTATGAAAGGTGAAGACATCCTTATTGCTGAAGAACCTTACAGAAATCAGGTAAAAGGACTGCTTCTGGTTCTCTGGAATGTCTACAAATTCTTTATAACATATTCGAATCAGAATAAATTTCAAGCGTCCCAAGGAGGCGAGCAATCAAAGCATGTTTTGGACCGATGGATCATATCATTACTACACAAACTGATTAAAGACCTGACTCAAAAACTGGATTCCTATGAAACCGTTTCATCGATAAATCTGATAAACGATTTTGTCCAAGATCTCTCTACATGGTATATCCGAAGAAGCAGAGAGAGGGCTCATACTAAGGGATTTTTACAAACGTTACATTATGTATTAACCAATCTTGCAAAACTTTTGGCACCTATAGCTCCATTTACTCCAGAAGAGATCTTTAAAAATCTAAGCGAGGAAGAATCGGTGCATCTTACCGACTGGCCGGAGTCTGCACCATCTCAAATTGACGAGAAGTTATTGAAGGAGATGGTAGAAGTACGAAAGATTGCTGAACTTGCGCATGCTCAAAGAAAAAAAGAAGGAGTAAAGGTCCGTCAACCGTTGGAGTCGCTTACTACGTCAATTACACTCGGTGAATCTTTACAGGATCTGATAAAAAATGAAGTAAATGTTAAGAAGTTTATCGTATCAAAAGGAGAGGGTTTTTCTGTAAAACTCGATCTGAATCTTACGCCTGCACTTAGAGCTGAAGGACAGATGCGCGAGATCGTACGCCAGATTCAGGCCGAACGCAAAAAACTGGGCACCGAACTTAGTGAAAAGGTTGACGTGCAGTTGAATGAATGGCCTGCTGAGTTTGAGGATGAGATAAAGCGAAGGACGCTTGTGGGAAGGCTTATAAAAAACAAGGATTTTAAAGTGATAAGAAAATAGCCATGGTTTCGCTGCTTCTTCCGATACTTCTTTTAAATCTCTTCAGCTTCTTCAATCTTCTGGGGATAAAAAAAGCCTTGGTTTTAAACCAATTAGTTTACCTTGCGATAGCAGTCGCTCTGTATTTTGTGGCTAAAAATATAGGCATTT
>JANWJL010000013.1 GCA_025451885.1 Candidatus Microgenomates bacterium | reverse complement strand
TTATTGACCGTGATAATGACCGCTGGAGCAAGTCAAACGAGCGTGCCTACCGGGAGTTTTCCTACGCACTTTATGCGCAGAACAAAAAGCTTTTCACCGACAACCTCAAAAAGTTTAATATCTCATATCTTGAGATCGACAAAGATGTAACTCCCTCAAACAAAAAAAACCGCGAGCAGATCCTCTATGTACGCGAGGCTGACAAGCTTCTTTCCCAGCTTGAGGCTGACCGGGTGATCAAAAAGGTCTATGATCAGGACAGCATCAGAGTCTTTAAAACCAACGTTGAGAACCTGAAAGCAGGACAGATCATAGAAGCAGCTCATGTGGAGCCTGCCTATACCTGGACCTTTGAGGATGCTGCGTTTGGAAAGCTTGGGAACTACTTTTCCGACGGAAATAAAAACGTAAACGACAATTTCTACCCGTTCCACAACATGATTACGGTTACAGACCGGCTCGAAAACAACCTTCTGGATATCGATCAAAATACCAACTCGTACTTTTTACGAACAGGGCTGCCTAAAACCGGAGGTCTTAATCTGCCGAATATCAAAGACACCGAAGAGGTAATCTTCGTAAATGTCTATGTTCAAAAGGGCGCCGGTGCAGGTCAACTTATCCTGAAGCCCCTTCTCCCGAAAGGACTTTTGGATGATATCAAAAGTCCGTTTTCTTCAAATTCTTTAAGGATAAACGGCACACAGTTCGATATTGATCCTGCGGTTTTTTCACAGGCACCGATCTATCTGGGACAGGCGTATATTTTCACCAATCAGGAAAATACCATAAACGGAGATTCTGTCAGATTTGATCTTCCGTTCAGACAGGAAGTGGCGCCTGTCAGCAGCCTGGTGGGTAAGTTCGCTCTTGCCAAGATCGAGTTTAATGCGACCGATCTTGTGAAGTTCCGCGGACAGGTCCCTGCGATAACACTTGAGGATAATAACAGAGCGCTCCGCTTCCACTCTAAAAACGACCAGGCCGGAATCATCATGGAGCTTGACAACCTTCCGCATAATACCGGGTATATTCTGGGGATCACCTCCAAAAACCACGAGGGAATGCCGCTTCGCATCTGCATGAAGAATCTCTATTCCCGTATCTGCAGTTTGTATGATGAACTTTCCCGGTCTTCGGATGAGATCACCGATTATTTTGTGATACCTCCGTTTGAAAACGGCATCGGCTACAACCTGCATATAGATAATATTTCCTATGGAAAGTATGAGTCGAAAAACGATCTTATCAACGTGACAATCATTCCGTTTCCCTATCGATTCCTGTCAGCGCTCTCAACCAAGCCTCCTGCTGCAGCTTCAGGCAAGATTGCCGTACTTCCCTTTTCGTTTCATGAAGGATGGATTGCCTATCAAGGCGGCAAAAAACTTGATGAGCATGTACTCGTAAACAACTGGGCAAACGGATGGAAGACCGACAGCGATGAGCCGGTAATATTTGTGTTCTGGCCTCAGTATCTTGAGTACATCGGCTTTGTGCTTATGATCGGCAGCCTTTTATTTATCCTGTTAAAACGGGACAAACTAAACTAAAATTATCAGTATACTTTTCCTATGAAACAGCTTTCACACTTTCAGGTCCGCAACCCCAAAGACAGCGAAACACCGATCGAGTCAGCTACGCAGATCTTCGCATCGCTTCTGTCTTACCCTTATATTCCTCTGTGGAAACGCCCTATCCTAAAGCCCAAAACATACTCATTTGAACTTTACCTGATCAATCAGGCTATCTATTTCTATATAACGTCGCCTTCGGAGTCCGAGACCTTTGTTCAGAGCCTGGTGAACTCATCCTACCCTCAATCGCTTCTTCAAAAAACCACCGATCCCATGCACTTTATCTTTAAGTCCAAGCATATTTCGTATGGTGAACTAGCCCTAAACTCCTACTCATACTTTCCGATTAAGACCTATTTTGATTTTAAAGATATTGATCCACTCTCATCTCTTATCGGATTTTTATCCAAGCAGCCTGCTGATATAAAGATGGCTATCCAGATCCTCATAGATCCGGCGACCTTTGCATGGCAGGACCGTGCAGTGGACGCCGCAAAAAAGATGGCCTATGATCCAAATGCTGAAAAATACGGTATGAACCCGCAAAAACAAACGGTCCTCCGCAAAGCTGCCTTTCAGGGTGGAAGAGCTTTGGTCCGCATCATGACTGCTTCGGACGATAAGTCAACCATGCCCTACCTACGCAATCTTGCCGGCACCTTCGGAAACTTTTCACTGGGTGAAGGAAATCAGTTTGTCTTCAAAAGAAGATACCTTTTTAAAAAGAACTTTGCCCAGCGCATACAGCACCGCAGCTCCTACTTTTTTGAGCGTAAAAGCCAGGTTTTGAATGCCCAGGAACTTGCCACGCTCTGGCACCCTCCGGGTCTTTTGCTGGCAGGCATCAAAAACATAGCATGGGGAAAGACTTTGTCAGGAGAGCCTCCGGAAAATATTCCGATCGCTTCAGACCTGACTGCAAAACAAAAGGAAGACGTTAACTTTTTTGCCCAGACCGAGTTTAAGAATAAAGAATCTGTCTTTGGAATTCTTACTCCTGACCGAAGAAAACATGTCTATATCGTCGGTAAGACCGGCGCCGGAAAATCCACATTGGTAGCCAATATGGCGGTCGACGATATCCGAAGAGGCCGCGGCATGGCTGTAATCGACCCGCATGGCGACCTTTCGAACACCTTGTTGGATTTTATACCCAAGCGCAGGATGAAGGACGTAGTCTACCTTGAACCGTTTGATACCGAGAGGCCGTTTTCGTTAAATATCCTTGAGGTGAAAAACAAACAGCACAAAGATCTTGTGGCTTCCGGGATCGTCTCGATCTTTTACAAGATCTACGGAGACAGCTGGGGTCCACGGCTTGAATATATCCTAAGAAATGTCATCCTGACGCTTCTTGAGGTACCGGGTGCGACGCTTACTGATGTCCTTAAGATTCTGACCGATGAATCGTACCGGAAGAATGCAGTGCAGAAACATGTCACCGATCCGGTGATCAAAAACTTCTGGGAAAAGGAGTTTGCGAGGATGTCCGACAAGATGAAATCAGAGGCTGTCTCGCCTATTCAAAACAAAGTCGGCCAGTTCGTCTCCTCTAAGATGGTCAGGAATATCATCGGGAGATCAAAATCCACAGTCGATCTGGAGAAGATCATGAATGAGGGCAAAATCCTGATCCTGAACCTTTCACAAGGCAAGCTTGGTGAAGATAATGCAGCCCTTCTTGGTGCGATGATCATCACGCAGATCCAGCTTGCTGCGATGAACCGGTCATATCAGAAGGAAGAAGACCGCCGTGATTTTTTCATGTACGTCGATGAGTTTCAGAACTTTGCTACCTCATCATTTATTAAGATCCTGTCGGAGGCCAGAAAGTATCGGCTGTGCTTGACGCTTGCAAATCAATACATCGAACAGCTTGATGAAGAGGTCCAAAAGGCGATCTTCGGCAACATAGGGACGCTTATCTCCTTTGTGGTAGGAGCCAGGGATGCAGAGATCCTGACCAAGGAGTTTGCTGAGATCTACTCGGAGAACGATCTGGTTTCGTTGGGTAAGTATGAGATCGTCCTGAAGCTCTCGATCGATGATATGAGCTCTGCTCCGTTTCCGGCAAAGACGCTGCCGCTTCCCAAACTTAAGAATGACAATAAAGACAAGATCATAGAGCTTTCAAAAGAGAAGTACGGAAAGAAGGTTTAAGTGTCATTCTGGCTTGTCCAGAATCTGATTCTGGTGCACTTCGTTTACCAGAATGACGTTTTGAAAAACGTCAGTTGGGTTTTTTGAGGCTTTTCTCAAGCTTCGTCCAGTCTTTGGAGAGTGAATTCTTCAGCTTCTTCGCAGCATCCACCGATTGTTTGGATATAGGAGTTTTAAGCCTGTCAACAACGTTTTCCACCTGCTTTACATAGGTTTTTTTATCTATATCCTTCTTTAGTTCTACAAGGCTTTCGACAACTTCGCTTTTGACCTCTTCGTAAATCTTGACTGTTTCGTCGGTGACCTTGCCGAAGATTTCTTTTACCTTCTTGTCGACCTCTTTATCCTTCATAAGCTTCATCAGCTCGTCGTATTTTTTTCGTGCGTCTTTGCGCATTGCTTTACCGGACTTTGGAGAAAGAAAGATGCCGGCAAGTGCTCCGCCTATTGCGCCAAGTACTAATCCCAAACCAAAATTTGAAGATTTTCTGTCGTCCATAAATTCAACTATAGCACATCCTTACGGGATCTTCCACCTTTTTTCCACGGAGCTTTTGTCAGGATCGGCTCATACAGATCATCATCGATCTCGATACGAAGCCCTTCCAGCTCCTGCTCTGTCGGATTCCTATCCTGAAATTTCACAAACGGAAGATCTTCTATAAGCGCCAGAGGCGTCTGCTCCTTCCCTTCGCCCATTATAACCACCGCAGAACTTGCAAGCCCGTCAACTACATTCAGTTTTACGAACTCGAACTTCCGGCCGAATATGTCCTCTGTGCCGATGTAGTCCTGGATTGCCTCAAAACCACTGAAGGCGATCGCAACTCCGGTAGTCCCCCATTTAAGCGGACTGGTACGGCTGTCTGTGATAATAACGCCGGCCTTTACGATCTTGAAGCGCTTGATAAGATAGTCCCGTACCTTATTTGCGGTACCTTGTGCATTTTTCGGCCACAAGATATAGTGGCCAAAACCGTTTGATTCATCAATGCCCGAAGACGCGGCAAGCATGTTGTCGCGTATAGTCATCATTACATTGTACCGGCTCTTATCCCTATCCAGATAGAGCTGGGCATTCTCTTTTATAAGCTTGTCCTTGTCGGCGGAGTCCTGCGGAATGATGCTTCCCTCGCAGATCGAGACTATCTTTGAGGTTATGACCAGTACAGAGTCGTCATTGAATGTCGTAATGTATCTATCCAGCAGTTTAAAAAGGTCGTCGTCTTTTTCCGTTATCTTGTGTGTCTTGATGGCGCGTACCTGCATGCGAAGAATTATAGCGCATCTACGTCCTTTTGGACGTTCTGAAGATCCTGCTCTACTTCATCTCCGGTATCCACAGCTGAGGCTTCCTTCTCTTCATCAAAGGTCGCAGGGGCTACGACCGATTCCTTTTGGGTGGTCTGCGGGGTAGTCTGTGTGAATCTGCTTATGAGAACCGCGATGATGACGACTCCTGCGATCAAAAGTACGCCGACTACGACTCCGAGCATCCTGTTAACAGCTGACTTCTTGGTTTTAGTGACATCTTCCTGTTGTTGAAAATCCTGGTTTGCAGTCGCTGGGGAGTTTTCCATGTTACGGTGTACCTGATGTTAACTTTCTAACCTCTGTGGCAGCTTTCATGACCGCTTTTTTAGCGTCAATAACCGTCTTGTGAGTGGCGCGAAGATCAGCCTGTAGCTGGCTCATCACTTTTCCCACCGCTAGTCTCAGACCTTTTTCATCGGTTATCTCGATCACGTATTCTTTTCCTGCCTGGCTGGAAACAGCGCTTTGGGCTGTTGCTATAGCATCATTTGCCTTCTCAAGAGCAGCTTGTGCAGAAGCCACGTCTTTTCCAGCTGCCTCTGCAGAGGCAATTTTTCCATCCAAACGTCCGGTGATCTCGGATAATTTGTTGAGCGACTCCACCCAGCGGGCTGTCCTGTTTTTATTTATGGTTGAAAACTTGGTATCGATGCGCTCGGTAAGCGTCTTTTTCTTTTCGTCTTTTATAGTCTGGAGTTTTTCCTTGAATTCTTCGCGTCTTGCCTTGAAGTTTGCGGCAAAACTCGCCATCTTCTCTTTAAATTCTCCGCGCTTCTCCATTGCATTGGCGTTGACTGTGGTTTTGAAACTTTCCCGTGCTGGAGATTTACTGGTGTCTAGGTTCGGCTCGGAAGTTTCATTGCCGTATGCCGTGACGGCAAGAAGTATGAAAAGCGAGGGAATGAGAATATATCCGATTCTCCGCAACATACTTTTAAGATAATAAAAAAAGCCCTTCGTGTCAAGGTACAAGCTGATAAAATAAAGCCATGCTGCGGAACAGATTTTTATTGCTTCTTGGTGTTTTTGTAGTACTGGCAGTTGCTTCTTTTTATTTCATCAAACAAACGCGCCAATTTGACATACAGAAGTTGTGTGTGACTCATGACGGGAAAGGTATACATACCCACGCCAATCTTTCGATTGTCATCAAAAACAAGCCCGTGACGATTCCTGCTGATATCGGCATCGACCGTGCAAAAAACTGCATGCACCCTATCCATACGCATGATGACAGCGGCATCATTCATATGGAAATTCCATCTCATAAAGACTTCACGTTAGAGGAGTTTTTCAGAATGTGGGGAAAGCGCTTTGACTCCAAGTGTATCTTCGATAACTGCGGGAAGATAACGATGAAGGTTAACGGAAAAAATAATAATTCCTTCGAAAACTACATCCTTCACGACCAAGACCAGATCGAAATCAGATACGAGTGAAAGTTGCTATAATTGCATCAATATGACTGTTGAATCGCCCCGATTTCAAGCTCGAAGGAAGACACCTGCCATTACTCCTGACAACCATGCTGAAATCGTCGAAGGATATCTTGACTTCATAAAGGGCTTTGCAAAACGATATTCGCACACAGCTCGCCAGGCTGGTTTGGAAACAGGAGATCTTGTTAGTATCGGAGTAATTGCTTTTATGGAACGACTATCTTCATTTGATCCTTCACAAGGATTCGAGCTAGCAACCTTTATGGGAGACCGCATGAAGGGAAGTTTTATAGATGAAATGAGAGATCACGGATCGATGATAAAAATTCCCAGAAGTGTGCTGACAAGACTTAGCGCAGTAAATAAAGCGGAAAGAAAATTATTTCAGAAATTAAAAAGACAACCAACCTATGATGAGATTGCAGAAGAAGTAGGTTGCACCGTTAACAAACTTACGGAAGTTTATACTGCTCGGACTCAACTTGTCAGATCTTTGACAATCGAGAGATCGGGAGAAGACGGCGATGAAGAATCAACGCGGGATTTGACTGATGTTCAAGATTTTCAAAAGAATGACATAAGAAATCCATTTGAGCAAGGGACAAGAAGGTTTGCGGTACAGCAGGCTATTACAAAATTGAGTGATACTGAGCGGTATGTAGTAGTGCAATACTATTATAAAGGTAAGCCGCTTGCTACGATTGGGAAACGTCTTGGTGTCACCGAATCACGTGTCTGTCAAATACACACCAAGGCTCTAAAAAGGATTGGAGATATACTTGGAAAAGACTTTGAGAGTGATTAATCTTCAAGACCTTCAAGATGGAGCCGTCTTTTTGAAAACGCGCTGATCATAACTCTCATTACCTGATCCGTATTCAAGTTAAATTCTCTTCCTACTTCATGAATGTCTTCAGCCTTGAACATTACACGTTCGATAAAAAGCTGCTCCTGCCTTGAGAGATACGAAGCTCCACGCCACCATGGATCATTACCACTTGTCTCCAACTCTGCGATTCGAGCCTTCAATCCTTCTATCTGCCACTGCAGTTCTTCTATCGTTTGAGGATTTTCTAATGCTAGTGCAAGATTTGTATTTACGTCCCTGGGAGGTCTTTTAGTTGGCGATGTTGAGGAATAGAGCGTCTCATGCTTTTTTTCTGTACTACCTTGAGCTGAAGCACGTGGAAGTTCGACTTCGTCGTCCGGACTATCTATGTCTGCCAAAGTTAATCTACTTGCTTTCTTTTTTTCATTCCTTCGTTCTTCAGCTTGAAGATGAGTTGGAAATATTGACCGGGCTATTTCAATCACTTGATTTTCGCTCATTTTTGGATTTACCTTTCCCAGCAAATCCTCAATGAATAGTCGGGCGCTTGTCGAAAACATTCTGTACTCCAATATCATCTCCAGTAAAGCGTTCTGAATTCCATAGTTTTCCTTTCCGGGAAATGCATTAACTACTACTTTGAGTCTTTCAGGAGTTATCTGACCAGTCCTGTCCTTTCCGCCTCCTTTGTCTCTCACTTTTCTTACCAATTTTGGATCAGCGTTTGCCACTGTCTGGAGAATATCGCTTACAACACTTATAGAGCGACCCCATTTTCCACATTTTTTTTGTACGTATTCGTATAGTTCGTCCAGTTCCTTTTCGGACAGTTGTAGACCCTGAGGCCTTCTTGTGCCGTGGGCTACGATGTAAAAGGCTCTTTCAACCGGAATCTTCTTCTTTGCAAATTTGGTACTTGCGTAAGATTTGGAGACCCATTCTGCAATACGGGGAAACTGTACGGCTCGCACGGAACTTGCCGCAAGGATCCGTTGATCGAACAACTCTTCATCTGATCTTCCGTACAATACCTCAGCGTCAATCTCCTCGTCTCCTGTACGCCTTTTCCCTTCTGTCCTATGAAATCCGTCGATTACGTCATATACGATACGACCTCTGCTCCCCTGTTCATCAAACCTCGCGCGCACCACAATTCTGGATAATTGTCCGTCATCATCCAACTGCATATTTGCTCCTAATTCGTCTGCATGAACGTCGTCAATAAGGTCAAATTCCGGCACTATTTGATCGATCCTAATGGTTTCGCTCAACTTGACCCTTTCCTCGCTCAATACTATTTCTCTTGGGCTCATTTGATCGATGGGTTTTCGACGGCGTCTCTCAGGAGTAGATCGATGTGGAGTTTCTGCGCGTGATGGCATAGGTAATGAGGACTAGTATAACAATCCGCATAGCAAAATCAAGCGTATTCAAGTCT
>JANWJL010000012.1 GCA_025451885.1 Candidatus Microgenomates bacterium | reverse complement strand
GTCTGAAAATCTCGTCCCTTGATCTCCATCATCCGCTCAACATAATCTTCCTTCTCTTCGATTAAGGCCGATCCAATGCGGAATTTCACCTCTTCTGAAGTACGCTCTCCTACAATAAGATTATGTTTTTTTCTAAGATGAACAATGATCGCCTCATCTATTTTGGTACCGGCGACCCGTACTGTTTTGTATGAAACCAACTGACCCAGCGAGATAACCGCAATCTCCGCAGTGCCTCCGCCAAGATTAACTATCATATGTCCTGACGCATGGGAGATCGGAATCTTTGCTCCGATTGCAGCTGCCAACGGCTCCTCAATAAGGAAGACGTCAGATGCACCTGATTGTTTACAAGCTGCTACAACAGCCCGCTTCTCTACCTGAGACGCTCCACCCGGGATGGCGATCATAATCTCGGGCCAGAAAATCTTTCCTTTCAAAGCTTTTTTTAAGAAGTAGGTGATCATGGCAGCTGTGGTGGTGTAGTCTGCGATTACCCCTTCACGCATCGGCCTGGTGGTGATAATTGAGCCTGGAGTACGGCCAAGCATCTCTTTAGCTTCAAGTCCCACCGCAAGAATTCTGCGGTCCTCCAAAGAGTAAGCTACAACCGTGGGCTCATTCAGTACAACGCCCTCTCCACCCACGTATACAAGCGTATTTGCAGTACCCAGATCTATTCCCACTTTCTTACGAAGAAACATATGGAGTATATTGTATAATATAGTCGTTTCCAAGACAAAGCGAACAAAATAAATATATCAAAATATATATTAATAGTATCAAAATGACTAAATTCTGGCTTTTTGTCCTTCGAGTATTCCTGGTAAGTCTTTTCCTGTTTGGAGTCATCGTTCTTATTGCCACTGCCCGTGGATACCGCCTGGATTTTACGAAACGGTCGCTGTCCTCAACCGGAATACTTGCGATATCCTCGCTTCCAAAAGCTGCAAAGATTTATATCAACGGACAGCTCAGAGGAGCTACTGATCTTAACGTAGAACTTGCGCCGGGCACCTATCAGGTTGAGATCAAAAAAGACGGCTACACAAGCTACTCTAAAAAAATTACGCTCAAAGGAGAGCTTGTCGAGGCAGTTGACCCGATCCTCTTTCCGGTAAATCCATCCCTGTCTCCGATTACTAATCTTGGAGTTGTCAGGGCTATTCCCGTAGACCGTTCTGACAATCTGATTCTATTTGCAAACAACGGAGAACCTGAAAAAGACGGCATCTATCTTTTTGAGGCAGGTCGAAAAACTCTTGCTCTGTTTCCTCCTCTTAAAACCCTTATTCTAAAAAGCCGGTTGCCTGAAGGTGTAGATTTTCAAAAAACAAAGGTCTATTTTTCATACGATTACAAACAGGCTATCTTTGAGTTTCCCTTTGAGGACGGTACCAGTGTCTCCTATCTCCTCTCTCTGGATACTGAAAATCAGGAGCCTTTTGATGTCAGCGCCTCACAGGAAACCTTGCTGACAGCCTGGCAGGAAGAGCGTCAGAAAGAGGCAAGAAAGCTTGTTGACAACCTCCCGCGTGAAGTTCGGAAGATAGCTACAGATTCCTTTGATATCGTATCATTCTCTCCGGACCAAACAAAGGTTCTATACAAAGCTAAAAAGAATGTAAAGATCCCGCTGGTCATCCAGCCACCTCTTATAGCCTCGAGCCAGACACCTGAAACTAGAGCCTTGGAAAAAGGAAATGTCTATGTCTATGACAAGCGCGAAGATAAAAACTTCAGGGTTGGTGACGCGAAGTCTCCATCTTTCTTATGGTATGTAGACTCAAAACGTCTGGTCTTTAATGAGGGCCACCGCATCGCGATCATACTGTATGATGCAGAAAACAAGCAGATCGTATACTCCGGACCGATTGAAAAGGATTTCTTTACTACGACATCCGACGGTAAGATTCTTATCTTGGCCAATCTTAATCCCCAGTTTAATAAATTTCCGGACGTCTACGAGGTCGGAATCCGCTAAGAATCAGTCGCTTACCCGGCTTGCGAAGACAAGCATTCTCTTGAGCGTAGTACCCGGAGGCCAACATGTTTGGAGCGTCAGAAACTCATTGGTTGTCTTTCTTGTTAGGTAGTGGACCTCGTCCGGGTTCACCACGGTTTTTTGTATCACCTGATAGACATAACGCTGGCCTTTGTAAAAAAGAGTGATCCTGTCACCTTTCTCCAGTTTGTAGAGCAGATAGAACACTGCATTGTATGATCCGACATTCCAGAAATAATCTGTGGAGTGGGCAAACAGAAATATATGTCCCTTTTCACCCGGGAAAACCGTACCTAATGTATGGGCTACTCCTTCCTGCAAGGCAGGAAGATATACTTCTTCCTTGGAAGCATCAACGTTGGGCAAAATACGGGCATTTGCACCTATCTTAGGGATAACTATACTGAACTCCGGATCAGCAGGTACCAGAATCTCTACGGCGTTTGATTTGAAGAGCTGAGCAAGTCCTCCTTTGGGCGGTTCTTTCTGCATACCGGCCTCACCGGCAATATACCTATTGCTTAAAACCGAGTCATACAGGTAGCGTACTTCCTCGCTAACCGGAAGATAAAATGTCTTTGCAACGATGAATAAGGTTGATAGGACAAGGAAATTACCGATTGCACGTAAGAAGAAGATCCTGCGGAATTCGGAGTCTTTTAGAGGGGAAGCCTTTTTTTTCATCTGAGGGTGCCGCTAGAGAGAATTGAACTCCCATCTTTCCCTTAGGACGGGATTGCTCTGTCCGTTGAGCTATAGCGGCTCCACCTAATTATAGCAAAGTCGTATTATCTGTTATCTGGTATGAAATTATCAAAATAGTCCCCAGATCTTGTGTTTTTGTAAGAATTTGATTTGAGGCTTGACAAAGGGATAAATCTTGCTCATAATGATTATAGGTTATACATGAAAAGAGTACTTAGGTATACTGCGGTAATTGCCTTTATTCTTTCTATTGCTACGACTTATTCCTTCGCCCAGTATGTCCCAACTTTAGAGCCTACCAGTAGCACAATTCAGATTTCTACACCAACGCTTTCTTTGAATAAAAAGGTCTTTTCTCCTTGGGAAAATATCACATTATCCTATACCGGCGATCCAAAACCCCTGACAGCAAAAATAACGAATGCGAAAGGCGAAGAAATTGAGTTTCAGGCAGTTCTGAGAGATGGCAAAACATTGGAGGTTGAGATTCCAAAAGATATCTCTCCGGGAAAATATCATATCCTTGTCCAAGATGGCGATAAAACGTTGATCGACGAGGATCTTTTCTGGGGTCTTAATATTTCCAACCAACGGGTCTCGATTTTAAAACCCGGTCAGGTCGGACAAAGTGACGTCGTACTTTTTTCAAATGACGGAGTAATTTCTTGTGAAAAAGAACAAGAAGCACAGCTTGTAAATCTTGTCACAAATGAGGAAAAAAAACAGCCAATTCCCCAGCCCGGCGACTGCTCAAAAGATAATCCAAAAGTCTACGAAACCATCTACCAAACCGATAATATTGGGCCCTATATTCTTAAGGTGAAAGACCAGAATTCAGGGCAGGAATTGGTCTCTGCCTTTGAGGTTGTAAATGAACCTAGCTTTGAGGTTCGAAGAGAAGCCTCCACGTTCGTAAAAAAAGACAATGAATATGGAGTAAAAATTACTGTCGTAGCAAATGAAGATTTTGAAGGTAATTTGACCGAGGAAATACCGACTTTACTAAACCCCTCTAATCTTGATTCCGCAGACGTGAAAAATACCGATTCAATCGGTGATGATAAGTCCACCATGAACCTCTCTCTGCCCTTTCAAGGAGACTATCCAATAACCCTTCATTTTGGTGAAGAACCGGATGCAGAAACACATCTTTTGGAAGCATACCGGGCCTATGGAGTACGGGCCCATGACGGTGTTGATTTTGCGGTTCCTCCGGGTACTGAAATCATCAGTGTTGATGACGGAGAAGTAATCGAAATTCCACCATCTGCAGTAGCCTACGGAGTAACTGTTGCGGTACAACATGGGTGGGGAAAAAGTTTTTACGGACACTTAAGCGCCAAGAAAGTAAAACCAGGAGATAAGGTTAAAAAAGGAGACCTGGTAGGACTTTCCGGAAACACCGGGCTTTCAACAGGACCTCATCTTCATTTTGGAGTTGAGCCAAATGACCTTAAAGCTGATAACGGATATCTGGGTAAGATTGATCCACTTGAGACGCTGTCCATCAAAAACAAGTTCAAGACCTCTACAAAAAAACTTAACTGGAATATCACGGCAAAGAAGGGCGAGACCGTCACAGTAGGCTATAAAATAAAATTCGTTGAAGATACCGGAAATCTTATCTCGGGGACAAAACTAAGTGCAAAGAATAAAGATGGTCAGACGAAATATGAGGACAAAAATCCCTGGACCTACGTCGTTGTGCGCTGAGTCATTCTGAACCGAAGGTGAAGAATCTAGCGTAACGACTTCGTCTAGATCCTTCGCTAACGCTCAGGATGACTTCTTTTTGGTATATCGAAGTCACTTCATGGCCTTTTCGTTGGCCCGCTCGTACTTGCAGATCTCCTCTTCTGAAAACCACAGAGGAATTTCATACTGCGCTTCTTCAATATTTCCTGAAGCATGAATGAGGTTTTTTATTGCCCGTTTGGCTGTGTTGGCAAGGTGGGATGAATCAAACGAAAAATCCCCCCGTATAGTCCCCGGCTCAGCCTTAAACGGAAGAGTATGGCCGGTAATCTTACGTACCAGCTCTACTGCATGGGGACCTTCCAAAACAGCTGCGAAAACCGGTCCGGATGAGATGTAATCTAAAAGCCAGCCCCGGACCATCTGTCCGAGCTTCATTGGATCATCGGTACCCATCTCTTTTTTCGCATCCTTCTTTAGCTCTTTGTAGTTATCCAGAGTCTTGTGACCAAGAAGCTTGATCCATTCCTCGCGGTCAGCCGGATAATGTTTTTTTGCAAGTTCCTGATCGACCTGGATCATTTTAGCGGCAACGAGTTTCAAACCGGCCCGTTCGAAACGTCCGAGAAGCTCTCCGGTCAGGCCGCGAAGTACGGCATCAGGTTTTAATACGATCAGAGTCTGTTCCATAGATTTATATTATAGTAGATTCTTTCTGATTAGGGTGATGGAGTGGCAGATTGCTCCTCTTCAAGAGTGGGAGAGGGATTTGTCCGGGGTGTCGGACTGGTTTTAGCCTTGTTTTCAAGATTTATGGTAGCTACTTCTATAATTTTATTTGCAGAAGGACGATACAAGATGGCTTTTTTTGCTTTGACATAAATCAGTACCTTATCACCATTAGTGGCTCTTGAAAAAAACTGCTGATTCTTCAGCTTGCTCGTATCGTTTACAGTGGCAACAGTAGGTGTCTCATCCTTGGGAAGCACTATTAATTTTCCTACTCTTTCAGCCAGTACCTCTACCTCAAGCTTGGCTGTTTGTTCTGGGTTTTTAAGGCCTTTTTGCACGGTCTGGTATTGATTGTAGAAGTAATATGTACCAAAGGCTCCAAGAGCAACGAGTACAAGTAAAAGGAGCGGTAAGAGCGGATTAGTTCTTTGCTTG
>JANWJL010000011.1 GCA_025451885.1 Candidatus Microgenomates bacterium | reverse complement strand
TTACTTTCTCCAATTCTCCGATCTTCTCTTTAACCTTTTGCAAGGCTCTGATGACTGCCGTATATTCCGCTTCGTTGTTGGTACCGTGTCCCAAATCTTCACGGCCTTTGAAGATTTCCTTTCCGTCAAGATACGCGATGTATCCGATGGCAGAAGGCCCGGGATTTCCCCGTGATCCCCCGTCTGTAAAGATCTCTAGCATCATGTAGGTATAATTATAGTATGAAAACCTTCTCTGTAAGTACCAAAGGGCATACCGATGTCATCGATATTTCAACGAGGATCGAGTCTTTGCTGCCAAAAAGTAAAAGCGGAGTTGTGACGGTCTTTGTCAGCGGATCAACTGCTGCAATAAGTGCAATCGAAGCAGATCCAAATCTGTATGAGGACCTGAAAGATGTCCTTGAAAAGATTGCGCCGTATAAAAAAGACTGGAAGCATCATAAGACATGGGGTGATGACAACGGTGCAGCACATATCCGGGCCACCATCTTTGGACCAAGTGAGACAATTCCTTTTGAAAACGGCAAATTACTTCTGGGACAGTGGCAGAAAATTGTCCTTATTGACTTTGATACCGGTCCGCGCACCCGTGAGGTCATCGTATCATTTTAGCCTGTTGCTATAGGCTATTATGGTATAATTCTTACATGACAGAACGTCTTTGGGGCAGGGAGAGATCTTTCGAACCACTACCTCATCGATGGGCCCGAAGCATTGTACGCAAATATGCTAAGAAGCACGGAGACCTTCCTTTTTATACAATCCCTGAGAGACTAGAATCAATGATTATCGATAGAGATAAAGAACAAATAATACGTGTCAAAACTACTGCATTTCCTGTCCCATATCATAATAGGCCAAACAGACTTCCGCTGGCATATCAATGTGAAGTGCGGGTGAATAAATTTGAGCATAGAGCCGTACGTGTCGGAAGTTTCTTCTTTCAAAAAAAGAAGGATTTTAAATATCATCTTGGTGACCTTCTTGATACGGTCAGGGAAAGAGACTTTACCGCAACTAGAGTTTAATCTGGTATTTTCCTTCGGTGTTTTTCTCCACTATTCCCTGCAACTCTAACGATGACAAGGTCTGAAGGGTCCGGTTTACTGACAGCTCTGTAATTCTTGCGATATCATCGATAAGCAACGGCGCTTCGCTTAATATCTGCACGACGGATCGGCTGTTTTCATCCAAACCTACGAGATCTATTTTTCGGCTTCTGGACTTTTCTGACAGTCCATATTCTTCTAATATATCTTGTGCAGATGTCACCAGCTTGGCTCCCTGTTTGATCAGTATATGAGGAGCATGCGACATAGGAGAGGTAATCGGCGACGGCACCGCAAAGACATCCCGGCCCTGTTCTGCGGCATACCGCGCGGTTATCAGCGAGCCGGAATCCTCCTGTCCTTCAATTATTAGTACTCCCTTCGACAGAGCGGACACAATTCTGTTTCTGGAGATAAAAAGTCCCGGCAATACAGTCATGTCAGGTGGAAACTCCGAGACAATGACCCCGTCTTCTGCAAGAATCCTCTCGTATAGCGGCTTATTTGCTCCGGGATATGGGATGTTTACGCCACAGCCGAGCACTGCGATGGTTGATGCTTCCTGATCAAGTGCGGTCTTATGGGCTGCTGCATCAATCCCCAGCGCAAGTCCGGAGATTATACAGACGCCACGTTGGGCAAGATCACCGACAATATGCTCGGTCGCCTGTAATCCATAGGAAGTTGCCTTTCGGGTACCGACAACAGCGATGGAAAGTGATTCTTTTTTCAGTACTGAGCTCTCTCCTTTTGCAAAAAGACAGATCGGTGGATCAGATATGTGCTTTAGTTGCTGTGGATACCCATCTGAATCTTGAGGAATGACGAAAATATGTTGACTGGATAATCGTTTTAGTTCTTTTCCAGGTGAAAACGTCTTCCTGAAGCTTATGAAATCTTCGCCAAGCTTTAACCCAAATGTTTTTCGTATCAAACTGCTGTCTGCCTCATATGCTTTCTTTACATTTCCAAATACTGCAAGTAGATTTTGGAACTTCATCGGCCCGATTCCCAGCACGTACGAAAACGCAAGATAATATTCGGTAAATTTTTCCATTATGGTTCGAGCTTGTCGAGACTTTTTTGTCATTCTGGTAAGCGTAGCGAATCCAGAATCGATTCTGGACAAGCCAGAATGACGCTCGCTCGAAGAATAAAGATAGAAAAGAATAGCTTGGTTTGCAGTCGTTTACATGCTACAGGAGATTACATTGAGTTCTTTACAGAAGATTTTTGGAGCTCCTTATACATTTCCTGCTGGAATTTCTTATCGTTTAAGACACCCGGAATGACCGATGCAACAGTCTGAATTGCTACAATAATCAAGACAGCCATCGCCACCAAACCGACGATAGATAGACCAACCCATACCTTGGGCTTTTTACCTTTTGCCGGAGCTTTGAGCGTCTTATACATCTCAAAATACAGGCTAGTGATAAACGGAGTCAGGACAAGTTGTGATATAAGAGGACCTATAAACCCGTTTTTTGAAGAGGCAAAGAGCGCTGAGATAACTATCGAGAGAACGATAACCAATAAAGCAACCCCGACAACAGGCCAAAACTTTTGATTGACGGTGTCACGACTAATCCATAGGCTCTCAAGACCCTTCTTTTTCTTATCAAGAAATACGAAGACCGTAAAGATGCTCCATACTGCCCAGACTAATCCGACAATCAAAACTGAAAGCAGTGTAAAAGGAAGAAGGCCCAGGAAAAACAGAAGTAAAAGAGCGGTGAGGACCACGTAGTCTTTGACGAGCGGCTTTACTTTTTTGTATGTCTCAAAGGGAGTAATCTTTTTTGAATCAACCAAACTATCAATCGTGGCAAGCTGCGCCCATGCAGAAAAATAGATAAGCACGCCCAAAGATATCAACCCGGTAGCGGTAGCAACGATTCCAACTGCTGCCGTATTCTTGGCAAGTGCCCATGTAAGAAGTGTCGCTCCGATGCTTAACCCGAAGACAAGCGCGATCCCAAGGCCGATCACCCATCCAAGCGCAGTCACAATAAGGAAGTTGAGATACCGGTCTTTTAAACGCTCGAATGCTTTCTTAAACAGGACTTCTACTGCCATAATTTCACCATCATACAACCTTTAAATATGAATGTAAAGTAGCTTTTCCCCAGCTAAAAGGCCGCTCGCTGGTACCGACCAGTTTATATATCGGCGACCCAATAGGCTTACTGACGACAAGAAGTCTTGATCCTTTTTTAAGCTTTTCCAGCTGGGGTTGGAGGAGGCGGAGCTGCCCGTCATGAAAGCAGGTTGCATGTGCAAAGACTACATCCGCATCAGAAAAATCAAATTTGAGAAAATCTTTTTGATAAAACTGTATCTCCGGAAGCTCAAATGAATGTGATGCGCCTTCTGCTTTCAGTCTTTCTAAGACATGGACGGATGCGAAGCACAACTCGTCCAAAAGTTCAACCCCCACGACCTTCTTAAACGGAAATAAAAGCGCTGCTGCAATCACTGCTTTACCTGTACCCGAACCAAGGTCATAAAAAACCTCTCCGTCTTGAGGATGGAGATCTTTAAGCAATGCCTGAAATTCGTCGAATATTATTTCTCCGTATGTGTGGCCGCGGTCATGATAGTCGAGTTTTTTTCGTGCGGAAAACGAGAGCTCGTAACCCCGTACGTCCTCGTACAACGTGCTAAAAATACTTTTAGCCAGCGCGTGATCCATGTTCACATTCTAGCCTATCTTGCGTATAATGTGATCAATGAAAGTAATACCTGCGATCCTTCCTAAAACCATTGAAGAACTAAAGGGTCCTTTGGACAAACTGCTCCCCCATTTTGACACCTTTCACATCGATATTTCGGACGAGGCCTTTGTTTCCCAGAACACACTCGGCGTCGAAGATATCATTAACACGATCTTGTCTTACCCAAACACTACTTTTGACTTTCATCTTATGGTTTTTGATTTCGGAAGGGTCATCAACTACCTGAGAAACTACACCGGCAAGATAAAGATCGGCCATGTATTCGTACACCACAAGGCCATGCCCCCCAAAACGCTTTTTGATCCGGTTTCAGGACCGTTCATGCTCGGTCTTACGATAAATCCTGATGAAGAAGTAAAAAAACTATCTACACTTTACTCCTTTGAAAAAATCGCTGCCGTCCAGATAATGTCTGTGGTACCGGGAGCGCAGGGACAGGATTTTATAAAGGATTCGTTGCGTAAAATTGAACAGCTAAGACTACTAAACTATAGGAAGGAGATCTTTATTGACGGTGGAGTGAATAATAAGACGATTCCGTTTATTTTATCTCAGAAATTTGCACCTGATTCTATAGTCGTAGGAAGCTTTTTAACAAGAGCGCAGGATCTTAACTCCAATATTAAATTCCTCAAAGACACTATTCCCGCCTAAGGAAAGAGAAGGAACAGAAATTTCGGGTTTCGTATGAAGGTAATGATGTCGGCAAGGTCAAATCTGCCGTCTTTATGAAAGTCTGCGGGTATCATCGGTTTGAAATTGATGGTATTAAAGTCTTTTTTCATGACCACAAAAGACTGTCGTGGAAGATAATAGTCGGAAAGTATGACGATGCGGTATCTTCCGCCCGGGTATACATTACGGACCTGTTCAAGAACGCCGGTTGTGTCTGTGGTCCGTAGTCCTTTTTTCTTAAACACCAGCTGCTCGCTGCTGTCAAAGATCTGGATCTCATAGGTCCTCTTATCGTCAGCTGTTAGTTTTGGAAAGCGTGGAATACGGAAAGTAATCTTGGGCAAGGGCCCTGTCACATATGTCCAGTATCCGCCGTCGACAAGCTTTTTTTCACCCTTGAACAAAGATATCTTTACTTTGTTTTTGGTTTTCTGACTACCTGTTTTTATGAAAAGAAGTACATCCTCGTCTTCGGTTGGTGCCACCTGTACGACGTCTGCGAAAAATGAGTCAGGGATCTCGCCCTCCTCTGTCTTCAGGCGGTATCCTTCATCTTTATCCCACAAGGCTTGTCCCCTGTTTTGCAGCTTTATAGGCAGTGAATAGGTCGAGTCAATAAGAAGCTCTTTGGGCAATGTCAGCATTACCTTTCCTTTCTCTATCTGCTCAGGAGAGCCTTCTGTTTTATGCATGTTTTTGATGATGTCATAATGCTCATACATCTGGGTACTTTCCGGTTTTTGCCACGAGAACTCGAGAAATGGCGGTGTTTGATAGTTCAGGATAAAGGGTGTGGCGGCTCGGACGCGGTCATCGGAAAACCACAGCTCTTCATACGTTTGTTTTAAGAAATCTCCGATGGTTTGAGGCGAATATCCGTTGTGCGGCCAGCCTGTTTCTGTGATAAAAACAGGGAGCTGCTTGGAAACCCCGAGTGAGCTTAAATACTCAAGCTCCCATTGATAACTGGCAACCGTATTTTTGCCCCTGTCAGTCGGGCTTCCTGCAAAATCAGGGTTGGGATATGAGTGGGATGACCACCCGTCTATGAAATCGAATAGTTCTTTTTTGGACGAGGTCATCCTGCTTAAAAATGTCGCTGCGTCTTCAAAGGATGGCGGCTGATTTGGGGCAATAGCATCGAGTCCTGCGAGCATAATAAAAAAGTCCTTGTTCTTCTCCTTTAAGGCCTTTGCAAAGTCATATGAAACCGCTGCGTAGTCTTCCGGATTGACCGATCCTCCCCATTCCTGCCCGTGATTCGGCTCATTAAATAGTACGATGTAGCGGTCTTTGGTAACCCAGTTGAGCGAGTTGAGAAACGAGACCCATTCTTTGATATCGTTTTGTGTTGGTTTCTTCCAGACAGGTCCTTGGGGTATAGTTGCGAGCCGGATTATCGGAATCAGACGTTTCTCCCGCAGTTTGTTGAAGATCTGCTGCCACTTGTCCTTGCTTCTGTCGTTCTCCTGAATTACCAAGGTCACATAACCCCATTTCCCACCGGTACTGTTTACCAAATCCGCTGCTTTTTGGATATCCTCGTCGCTGGGAACCGCAAGATGGATGCCGACTTTATTATTGGGAAGTGACGGATCAATGGCGCGTACCGTGCCGGACAGAAGTAAAAACAGTGCGAGTAAGAGAATGATTTTTTTCATATTTTTTAACGGGTCCTGCCCTCGCTTTTTCCCGTCGTGCTCGACACCTCCGCCGCCGGGATCCCTAAGCTCGGCCACCCGTTTTCGTGAGCGAAGATGTACATTTCGTGCGACTTGAGCTGTTGAAACGTGTGCTCACGGAGCATAGAAATGTAGCATCGAGCGACTTCTATTATACCTTAGGAAGAGTGATTCCTTTTTGTTTTGAGTAGGTCCCGGACAGGTCTTTGTAGGACTTTGCCGAAACCTCATCTGCCTTAAAAAAGATCACCGCGGCAATTCCTTCATTTGCATAGACCTTGGCAGGCAAAGGAGTCGTATTTGAGATCTCTATGACCAGATGGCCTTCCCATTCGGGCTGCAAAGGAGTTACGTTGACGATAATTCCACACCGCGCATAGGTGGATTTGCCGATACAGAGTCCAAAAACATCACGGGGAATTCTGAAATATTCGACACTCCGGGTCAGCGCAAAGGAGTTGGGCGGAATAACGCATTCCTTACCTTTGTGATCTACAAAAGATTTTTCATCAAACTTTTTTGGGTCGACGATTACAGATCGTACATTGGTAAAAATCTTAAACTCATTGGTAGCTCGGATATCATATCCATACGAAGAAAGTCCGTATGAAACTCTGCCCTTTTTGATCAGTTTTGGCTCAAAAGGCAGGATCATCCGATGTTTCTTAGACATCCTTTTGATCCATGTATCAGGCTGTATTGACATACCTGTGAATTGTAGCAGGTCAGCCAAAAAAAGTATTGACGATCAGCCAACCGTTGAGCATGGCGATGATCACGGCGACGATATAGGCGGGAATTTTGATGTACACAGGGTTTGCAAACGACCCCATCTTCTTCTTATCGCTGGTAAACATGACCAGTGGAAAAACAGCAAATGAAAGCTGCATGCTCAATACAACCTGGCTTAATATAAGCAGTCTTCCAAGACCGGTTCCTCCATACAAACTCACCACTATGATAGCAGGTACAATCGCAAAAAGCCTTGTTATGATGCGCCGGAGCCATGGTCGGATCCGTAGATTGAGAAATCCTTCCATGATGATCTGTCCTGC